>JBGTJO010000064.1:0-20430 GCA_041745135.1 Aestuariivirga sp.
GCTTCCCGCTATTCCCGGCGTGGTGCCGGGGCAGTTCGACCGGCCCTCGGGCTGCCTTTTCAGGCCGCGCTGCAAATTCGCAACGGCGTTGTGCGTGAGCACCATACCGCCCCGCCTGGAGGGTGCGCTCTGCCATTACCCATTGAAGAACGGCATACCCCAGGGCCACCCTGGCACGGAGAGGGCGGCGTGACGACGGTTCTGACCGCCACGAACATCACCCGCTATTACGGCATGTCGCGCGGGCCCTTCGCGGCGCCGGCAACGCTGAAGGCCCTTGATGGCGCGAGCTTCACGCTTCAACGCGGCAAGACGCTGGCGGTTGTGGGCGAGTCGGGGTGCGGCAAGTCGACCTTGGCCCGTTTGGTTACCATGATCGAGCCGCCGACCTCGGGCTCTCTGGTGATTGCGGGCCAGGAGATCGCCGGCGCATCGCCTGAAACATTACGCTCCCTGCGCCACAAGGTGCAGATCGTGTTTCAAAATCCCTATGGTTCGCTCAACCCGCGCCAGAAGATCGGGAATGCGCTGGAGGAGCCGCTCAAGGTCAACACCAAACTGTCAGGACGCGAGCGCACCGAGCGGGCGCGGGCCACCATGACGAGCGTGGGGCTGCGGCCCGAGCACTATGACCGCTATCCCCACATGTTTTCCGGCGGCCAGCGCCAGCGCATCGCCATTGCGCGGGCGCTCATGCTCGATCCGGAAATCCTGGTGCTCGATGAGCCCGTGTCGGCGCTCGATGTTTCGATCCAGGCGCAGGTGCTCAATCTCCTCGCCGACATTCAGGAGCGGCATAACCTCGCCTATCTTTTCATCAGCCATGATCTGTCGGTGGTGCGCCATATCGCGGATGATGTCATGGTCATGTATTTGGGCCGCGCGGTGGAACAGGGGCCGCGCGATGCGGTTTTTGCCAATCCGCAGCACCCCTATACGCGGGCGCTGTGGTCGGCGACGCCGCACCCAAATCCCGGGCGCAAACGCGACCGGATCGTGCTCAAGGGCGAGCTGCCGTCGCCGTTGGCGCCGCCGCCGGGCTGCACGTTTCATCCCCGCTGCCCGCTGTGCTTTGAGATATGTCCGCGCATCAACCCTGCCCTCCTTGCCCATGATGCGAGCCTTGTGGCATGTCACGCGGTGAACCCACCGGAATCGCAGGCAGCTTGATAATGACTGAACGTGCCGAACTTTCGACCGGCGAGGCCCTCGTCGGTCTGCTCGAAGCCTATGGCGTCGACACGATCTTCGGCATTCCGGGCGTGCATAATGTGGAAATGTACCGCGCCCTGCCGCGCTCCGGGATACGGCACATCCTGGTGCGCCACGAGCAGGGTGCGGGCTTCATGGCGGATGGCTATGCGCGGGCGACCGGCAAGCCCGGTGTGTGCTTCACCATCACGGGGCCGGGACTTCTCAACATCCTGACACCGATGGGGCAGGCCTGGTCGGATTCGAGCAATGTGCTGGTCATCTCTTCAGCGCTCGACATCGCCGATGCGGCGCAGGGACGTGGCCGCTTGCATGAGATGCTCGACCAGCGGGGCGCTGCGGCGACGGTGACTAGCCTCGCCATACGGGCTTATACGCCGAAGGACGTGCGCGACGGGGTGGCCCGCGCCTTTGCCAATTTTGCCAGCGGCAGGCCGCGGCCCGCCTATCTCGAAATTCCCCTCGATCTTCTGAAGCAACCGGCGGGCGAAGGCTGGCACCCTCGTATCCTTGCGCAGGCGGCTCAGCCTTCCTCAGCACAAATTGCGGCGGCGGTGAAAAAGCTCAATGCCGCAAAACGGCCGGTCATCGTGCTGGGCGGGGGCGCATTGCATGCGGGTGAAGCGGCGGTTGCGATCGCCGAAAAGCTGAAAGCACCGATCATGACGACGACGGCGGGCAAGGGGGCGGTGCGCGCCGATCATCCGCTCTGCGTGGGCTACCGCCTCGCCCGCGAGGAAGGCCAGGCGCTATTGGCGGAATCCGACGCCATCCTTTGCGCAGGCTCGGAGTTGTCCGAGACCGACTTCTGGTATTCGGCCATGCTGATCGAAAAGAATTTGATCCGCATCGACATCGACCGGGACTCACTGGCCCGGCCCCATGCGGCGGAGATCGCCATCCTCGGCGATGCAAGGGAGGCTCTGGAGATGATCGCAGCAGGGGTGAAGGAGCGCGCCGGCGCGGCATCGGCCTCTATCGTCATTGGCGAATCCGATCAGCACCGTCCCATGCTTTCCAAGGTTCTCGGCGTCATTCGCGAGGCGCTGCCCGACGAAACCGTGATCGCCTCCGACATGACCCAGATCGCCTATGCGGCGAACGAGGTGTTTCCGGTGCATGTGCCGCGCACCTGGCTGCACCCGGTTGGCTTCGGCACCTTGGGCTTTGGCCTACCCGCCGGTATCGGCGCGAAATTCGGCGTCGGCAAGACGCCGGTTGCGGTGCTGGTTGGCGACTACGGCCTCCAGTACACGCTCAACGAGCTTGGCACGGCGGCGGAGCACAAGCTGCCGCTGGTCATTCTCCTGTGGAACAACGATGCGTTGGGAGCAATACACGACGACATGGTGATGAAGGGCATCCAGCCCAATGCCGTGACGCTCAAGAACCCGGATTTCCAGGCGCTCGCCAAGGCCTATGGCTGTGCCGCGGAGAAACCTGCTTCGCTGAAGGCGTTGGCGGCGGCGATCAAGACTGCCCTTGCCGCCGATGGACCGACGCTTATCGAGATGACGCCCCGCATGGTGAATGGGTGAACGAAACCCATGAGCGAGCATAATCAGCTTTCGCTGCTTGGGGCGCGCAACTTCCTGCCGCTGTTCGTGGCGCAGGCGATTGGCGCGTTCAACGACAACGCGCTCCGCAATGCCATCGTCATTCTCATCACCTTCGATCTCGCGGTGAATCAGGGGTGGAACGCGACGCTTTTCGTGCAGGCGGGAACCGCGCTTTTCATTCTTCCGTATTTCCTGTTCTCTGCCATCGCCGGACAGCTTGCGGACAAATACGACAAGGCGGTTCTGGCGCGGCGTATCAAGCTTATCGAAATCGCCGCCATGGCGTTCGGCGCGGTGAGCCTGTGGCTGGACAACCCCTATCTTCACCTGACCGTGCTGTTCTTCGCCGGCACACTCGCGGCGTTTTTCGGTCCCATCAAATATGGCGTGCTGCCGCAATATCTAAAGCGCGACGAATTGATCGGCGGCAACGCGCTGATCGAGCTTGGCACCTTTGTCACCATCCTCATGGGGACGATGTTCGGCGGCTTCCTGGTGCTTCTGCCCTGGGGAAAGCCGTTCCTGTCGGCGGCGCTGGTTGGCCTTGGCGTCGTCGCGTGGATTGCCGCGGTCAAAATGCCCGCGGCGCCTCCCGCCTCTCCCGATCTTAAATTCGACTGGAACATCGTTCGCCAGACGGGGAAGCTTCTAGGCTATGCGCAGGAGAGGCGCGATGTGTTTTGGGCGGTGCTGGGCGCGTCGTGGTTCTGGTTTGTCGGCACCGTCATCCTGGTGCAGTTCCCGGTTTTCACCAAGGATGTGCTGCTGGCCAATGGCGATGTCGCCAATATTTTCATTGCGACCTTCACGATCGGCATCGGCGCTGGCTCCATGCTCACCAACACGCTGCTGAAGGGCGAGGTGTCGGCGCGATATGTGCCGATCGCCGCCATCATGATGACGGTGTTCCTGATCGATCTTTATTTCGCCGCGGGCGCTGTGAACGCAGTACTTGCGGGTTCGATATTGAATGGCCCCGGTGCTTTCTTTTCGCTGCTCCAGGGTTGGCATGTGGGCTTCGATCTTTTCATGGTGGCTTTTTTTGGCGGGCTTTACGCTGTGCCGCTCAACGCCATCATGCAGAACCGGGCGAGTCCGCCCAAGCGTTCGCGCGTCATCGCCGCCAACAATGTGGTGAACGCGATCTTCATGATCACGGCGACGCTGTCTTCCGTGGTGCTTCTGCAATTTCTGACGCCGCGCGGGTTGTTCCTGTGCCTGGGCCTCGCCAATGCGGTTGCGGCGGTTTTGATCTGCCGCCTGCTGCCGCAGGAACTTGTGGCCAATCTGTTGCGGCAGGTGTTTCGCCTGCTCTACCGGGTGGAAGTGAAGGGCCTTGAGAATTTCGCGGCGGCGGGGCGGCGGGCGGTGATCGTCGCCAACCACACCTCTATCCTCGATGGGCCGCTGCTGTCGGCTTTCCTGCCGGAGCGCTGCGGTTTCGCCATCAACACCTACATGGCGCAGAAATGGTGGGCGAAACCCGCTTTCTTTTTTTTCGACATGATCCCGATCGATCCCGCCAACCCGATGGCGCTTCGCGGTCTCGTGGACGAGCTCAAGAAGGGCCGCAAGATCGTCATCTTTCCGGAAGGACGGATCACCGTCACCGGCACGCTGATGAAAGTTTATGAGGGGCCGGGCGCCATAGCCCAGATGGCGGGCGCCAGGGTTCTGCCAGTGAAGATCGACGGCGCGCAATATTCCCAATTCTCGCGCATGCGCGGCAAGCTCCGGCTGCGCTGGTTCCCGAAGATCACGCTCACATTTCTGCCGCCGGTGAAATTCGATTCACCCGCGGGATTGCGGGGCGCCGCCCTTCGCGAGCACCAGGCGGACAAGCTTTACGACGTGATGACGGACATGGTGTTCCGCACCTCGCGGATCGACCAGACCTTGTTCGAGGCGCTGCTCGATGCGCGGGCGACCCACGGGCGCAAACATTTGGTGCTCGAGGATATCCAGCGGCACCCTGTTACCTATGACCGGCTGGTGGCGGGAAGCTTTGTGCTGGGGCGGAAACTGGCGAAGCTCACGTCTGGAGAGATGAATGTGGGCGTGTTGCTGCCCAATGCCATTGGCTGCTTTCTCACGATCTTCGGACTCCATGCCACGGGCCGCGTCCCCGCCATGCTGAATTTCTCGACGGGCGCTGCCAACATGTCGGCGGCCTGCACCGCGGCACAGGTTGCAACCATCGTGACCTCGCGGCGCTTCATCGAGGCGGGCGAGATGCAGGAGAGTCTTGAGCTGCTCGGCCGCAATCGCAAGATCATCTATCTCGAAGACGTTCGGGCCAGCGTTGGTCTCTTGGATAAGCTTTATGCTCTTTATGCCAGAACGTTTCCCTATTCGGCGCTGAAGCCGGCAAATAAAGATGCCGGTTCACCGGCGGTTATTCTCTTCACATCGGGCTCGGAAGGCATGCCGAAGGGCGTCGTCCTCTCGCACCGCAATCTTCACGCCAACCGCTATCAGGCGGCGGCCCGCATCGCTTTCACGGCACAGGATATCGTGTTCAACGCCATGCCCATGTTCCATTCCTTCGGGCTGACTGCTGGAACCTTGCTGCCGGTGCTGGCGGGCGTGCGCACCTTCCTTTATCCCTCGCCGCTCCATTACAAGATCGTGCCCGAGCTTTGCTACGACACCAATGCGACGGTGGTTTACGGCACCGACACGTTCCTCATGGGCTATGCCCGCAACGCCCACCCTTACGATTTCTTCAATACGCGCCTCGTGGTGGCGGGTGCGGAGCGGGTGAAGCAGGAGACGCGCGATATCTGGATGGAAAAATTCGGCCTTCGCATTCTCGAGGGCTATGGGGCGACGGAATGTTCCCCGGTGCTGGCCGTCAACACGCCCATGCACCATCGCACGGGCACGGTGGGGCGGCTCCTCGACCAGATCGAATACCGGCTTGAGCCGGTGGAGGGGATCGATGAGGGCGGCCGGCTTTTCGTCAAGGGCCCCAACATCATGCTGGGTTATCTCCGCGCGGAAAATCCCGGCGTCATCGAGCCGCCGCCGGAGGGATGGTACGACACGGGCGATATCGTGAAGGTCGATGACCATGGCTTTGTGACAATCCTGGGCCGCGCCAAACGCTTCGCCAAGATTGCCGGAGAGATGGTGTCGCTCTCGGCTGTCGAAGGCAAGCTGCACACGGCCTTTCCGGAGGCGTTGCACGCGGTCGTCGCCGTGCCCGATCCGAAAAGAGGCGAACAGCTTGTGCTCTTCACGACCGATCAAACCCTGGACCGCGCCCGCGTGTCTGAAGGATTGAAGCGTGCGGGCGCCACCGATTTGATGATCCCCCGTAATATCATCGCGATTGCCGAGATGCCGCTGCTTGGCTCGGGCAAGACCGACTATGTCGCGCTCAATCGCTTGGCGCGCGAGAAGGTCAAGGAGTGAGCATCCCTCAGCACTTTTTTCTCTCTTGTGGGGAGGGAAGGGATGGGGGTCGGGTGGTGCCAACAGTGAGTTGGAACGGCCAGACTCTAAACGCCGGAGCGACCCCCGCCCTTAGTCCCTCCCCACAAGGGGGAGGGAGATAATTGGAATCGTGAGTCTCCAACTCGACGACATCGACACAGCCCTTCTCGCGGGCCGCGAAGGCAAGGCCATGCAGCTTGCCATGCGGCTTCTGGTGCAGGCAGCGGAGATCATGGGGGCGCCTTATCTCATTCCGATCCGGTTCGCCCATATCGACGCTTGCTTCTACACGGGCCGGGCGCATGTGGATTTCGCGCGTTATCTTGTGGAGAACGGCGCGAAGCTTGGCGTGACAACCTGGACCAATACGAGCCTCGTCAGTCTCGCCGATCCGGCACTGAGGCCGGAGACGAGCGATCCCGAGATGGTGAACGGTGCACGGGAACTGATGCGGCTTTATACGGAGTTAGGCTGCAAGCCGACCTGGACCTGTGCGCCTTATCAATTGCCTGGTGGTCCCAAATTCGGCGACCACATCGCGGCGGGGGAATCGAACGCTGTCTCCTATTACAATTCCGTTGTGGGCTGCCGCACCAACAAATATGGCGACTACCTTGATGTCGCCTGCGCGCTCACCGGCAAGGTTCCCTTTGCTGGTCTGCACGCGGATGAAGGGAGGCGCGCGCGATTGCAATTCGATTGCACGGCGCTGCCCGATGATTGCCGCGATGGCGATCTGTTTCCGCATCTGCTCGGCCACCGCATGGGGGCAATCGCCGGGAGCCGCGTCGCCGTGGTTTCTGGGCTTTCCGCACGCATGACGAAGGATGGCGGCAAGGCGATCAGCGCCGCCGCTGCCGCCTCCGGAGGGGTTGAGCTCTGGCATGGGGTGGGTGTCACGCCGGAAGCGCCGGAGCTTGCAGCGGTGTTCAACGGCGGCGAAACGAATGTCGTCACGACCGATGACCTCCGCCGTGCTCACAGCCAACTTTCGACCGCCCTTGACGGGCCACTCGATGCAATTGCGCTTGGTACGCCGCATTTTTCCTTTGCCGAGTTCGGGGAAGTGGTGACGCTTCTGGGTGGCCGCCATGTGAAGACGGGATTGCCGTGTTTCATCTCGACGAGCCGCGCCGTGCGCAAGCTCATCGCGGCGAAGGGCTGGCTTGCGACATTAGAAACCGCGGGCTTTCAGATCCCGGTGGATGTTTGCACCTACTACTCGCCGCGCATTCCGGCGTTGCGCGGGCGCGTCATGACCAATGCGGCGAAATGGGCCTATTACGCGCCGGGCATGCTGGGCGTCGAAGTGGCGTTCGGCAGTTTGCGCGAATGCGTGGAGAGCGCTGTCGCGGGCGACGTGTGGCGCGAACCCCACTCATGGCTGATGCGATGATACAAGGCACCGTGCTGAATGCCGGCGAGGCGGAAGGGCCTGTGCTGGCGCTCGATGCGCCCTTGAGTTTCTGGGGCGGCTTTGATCCGCGCACCGGAATGATCCTCGATGCGCATCATCCCCAGCGCGGCGTTTGCCTTGCAGGTGTGATCCTGCTCATGCGCGAAGCGCGAGGGTCGGGCTCAGCACCCGGTGCGATTGCGGAAGCGATCCGCCTGGGGACAGCGCCCGCTGCGATCATTTTCGTAACACCCGATGTGAATCTTGCGATCGGCGCGCAGGTCGCGGAAACGCTTTACGGCAAAGCCTGTCCCGTATTGGCCGTAAACGCCGGTGATTATGAAATCCTGAAGCGCGCTGCAAATTTACGCATTTGGCGCGGGGGTGCAATTTCCCCGGAAGCCGTGTAACACGCGGGGCCCGCACATTGCAGGTGGAGAATCATGCGTTACGCGAAAATAACCGGGCGGCTCGCCAGCCTGGGCTCGGAAAAATGGGCCGTGCATATCGAAGGCAAGCGCCGCGCCGCCCTTGGCGAGCCTCTGATCTTCCTCTCGATCGGCGAGCCCGATGCGCCGCCGCCGACCGCCATCATGGATGTGGCGGAAAAGCAGATGCGCGCCGGTCGCACCCGCTATTCCAATGGCCGGGGCGAACCGCCGGTGTTGGGAGCGCTCGCTCGCATGTACGCGCTGCGCACCGGACGTGCGATTTCCCCTGATCAGTTCCTGTTTCTGCCGGGAACGCAGACAGCACTCTTCATCGCCATGAACGTGCTCATCGAAGAAGGCGATGAGGTCTTGACGGCGGATCCCTATTACGCCACCTACGAAGCGGTGATCGCCTCGGCGGGCGGCATTGCCGTTCCGGTGCGCGTCAATCCCGACCATGGGTTTCACCTGAAGGCCGCCGATCTCGAGAAGGCGATAACGCCACGCACGCGCGTGCTGCTGCTGAACACGCCGAGCAATCCCACGGGCGCTGTCTTCACGGCGGAAGAGATCGCGAGGATCGGCAAGCTCTGCGCCAAACACGATCTGTGGATCATTTCCGATGAAGTCTATGCAACGCTGACCTACGGCAACACCGTGTTCGCATCGCCCTTCGATGTGGCGGAGCTGGAGGCGCGCACCGTCGTTGTGTCTTCGGTGTCGAAGTCTCACGCCATGCCGGGCTTCCGCTGCGGCTGGATCGCGGCTTCCGAGGAATTTTGTGAGAAGGCGCTCCCCATCGCCGAGACCATGCTGTTCGGCTCGCAGCCTTTCCTCGAGGACGCCACCGCCTTCGCACTGGACAACCAACTCCCCGAGCTGGGTGCGATGAAACGGAATTACGAGGCCCGTGCCCGCGCCGTCGTGGCGGGGCTCAGGCAATCGCGGACCGTCTCCGCCCGCATGCCGGAAGGCGGCATGTTCGTGATGGTGGATGTGCGCAAGACCGGGCTTTCCGGCGAAGCGTTCGCCGAGCGGCTTCTGGAGGAAGAAGGCGTGGTCACCATGCCCGGCGAAAGCTTCGGCGCCGGAGGCGCGGGCCATCTGCGCGTGGCGCTGACGGTGGATGAAGGGCAGATCAAGGAAGCCTGCAGGCGCATTGGTAGATTGGCGGAGAGAATTACCAAATCCCCTCTCCCGGAGGGAGAGGGAGGGGCCCATTGCGAAGCAATGGGAGGGTGAGGGGACACGGTGCTTCAGTTGCTAGACCTGGTCCCCTCATCCTCCCATCGCTAACGCGATGGGCCCCTCCTTCTCCCTCTGGGAGAAGGGTTCATTATGTCACCTGATACCCGAACTCCTCCGATTGCTCGGTCAGCCATTCCCAGAAGTTTTCGGCAAAGCCGCGGAAGACGGAGAGCTCGAAGGCGTCTTCGCTCGCGCGGGTGAGATGGACGCCGACATGGGCCATTTGCGTGACAGCACTTTTGCCGGCGGGGAATTCATCAGGGTGCAGATCAACCGGGGTCCCCTTGGCCAGCACATTTCGTGCGTTGGGGCCTGAAATGCGCAGGATGACGCGGCCGTGGCTTTGGTCGGAGACGGCGGCCAGAACATTGAGCCTCGATTTCAGTTCGGAATAAAGCTCACCTTCGCGGAGGCCATCGGCGACGGCGTAATATTGATCGGCGCCGGCCCACTGGATGGCGCAGCCCTGCATGCGGTCGAGCGTCAGCTTCAGCGCCTGCGATTTGCCTTGGCGGGCGATGATGGCGACGATCGATGCCGGATGGCGCACGGAGAGCTTGACGCCGGGAGCACCCTTGTCGGCGCCGAAGCGGCCCTGCACGGCGCTGCCGGCCAGCGGTGAAACCCGGTCAGGCATGGAGTTTCAGGTTCTCCCGGTCGTAGTGCATGGGCTCGCAGATCTCGCCATACATGTGAATGTTGCGGAGGCCGTCGAAGATTTTCACGATCTCGCCGTGGCGTCTACGCCCATTGGCAAGCAGCGCCAGGCCAACCCACCTGTCGAGGGCGGGCGACCAGGCGGTCGCGGTGACATAACCCTGATCGTTCGCCATGGAGGGCGGGTCGTTCCGCTTGAGGAGATGCGAGCCGGCGCGCAGGCGGTCGCTCTTGTCGACGGGGAGGATGCCGACGACGCATTGGCGGTTCTCGTCGGTAAGGCCCTCGCGCTGCGCCATCATGCGGCCGATGTAATCTTTTTTCGCCGACATCATTTTGCCGAGGCCGAGATCGGCCGCGGTCGTCGTGCCGTTGAGCTCGCTTCCCGCCACATGGCCCTTCTCGACCCGCATGATGGAGAGCGCCTCGACGCCATAGGGGGCAATGCCGAATTCCGAGCCCGCCTGCATGATGGCGCGTGCGGCCATGCTGCCATAGTCGGCGGGAACCGCCAGCTCATAGGCATGCTCGCCTGAAAACGAGATGCGGAACAGGCGCGCCGGAATTCCGCCGAGCACGGTCAATTCCTTCGCCGCGAGATAGGGGAACGTCGCATCGTCGAGCTCAATGCCATCGACGATCTTTTGCAGCGTGGCGCGGGACCTGGGACCCGCCACCGCCATCTGCGCCCATTGCTCGGTGACCGAGATATATTGCACGTCGAGATCGGGCCACAGGGCCTGATGGCAGAACTCCATATGGGACATGACGCGCGCCGCATTGGCGGTCGTCGTCGTCATCAGATAGTGATCCTCCGCTAGGCGCGAGGTGGTGCCGTCGTCGAAAACGATGCCGTCTTCGCGCAGCATGAGGCCGTAGCGCGCCTTGCCGATGGCAAGCGTTGAGAAGGTGTTGCAATAGAGCCGGTCGAGGAAGGCACCGGCGTCCGCCCCTTGCACATCGATCTTGCCGAGTGTCGAGACATCGCAGATGGCTACGCGCTCGCGCGCGGTGATGACCTCGCGTGTGGCGGCCGCCAGCCAGTCCTCGCCTTCGCGCGGGAACCAAGAGGAGCGCATCCACAGGCCGCTCTCGACGAAGACGGCGCCCTCCTCATCGGCCCACTCATGGAGCGGCGTCTTGCGTACCGGCTGGAAATGATGGCCGGTGAAGGGGCCCGTGAATGCGCCGAAGGAAACGGGCGTGTAATAGGGGCGGAAAGTCGTGGTGCTCACCTGCTCTATGGTTTTGCCGGTGGCTTCCGCGAGAATGGCGATGGCGTTGACATTGCCGAGCTTGCCCTGGTCGGTCGCCATGCCGGCGGTGGTGTAGCGCTTGACGAGCTCGATATCGGAATAGCCTTCGCGCGCCGCGAGCGGCATGTCCTTGGGCGTTACATCGTTCTGGTAATCGACGAAAGCCTTGCCTGTGGACTCCCTCACCCACCACAGCGGCGTTATGGCAAAGGCCTCATCGCGGCAGGTGGCGACTTGCGGCAGCTTGCCATCGAGCGCGCCCTTGGCCGCGCCGTCGGCGAGGCATTCCGACAGCAGCATCTTGCCTGCCGCCGAACCGGCAGCGGTGAATGCCGGGCCCACATCGGGCGGAACGAAGCCCGCGATGGCGGCGTCCCAGCGGGGCTTGGCGCCCTGATGGCAGGCGAGATTGACGATGGGGCTCCAGCCGCCGGACATGGCGAGCGTATCGCAGGGGACGTGGGTATGATCGTCGAGCTCAACTCCCGCCACGCCCTTGCCGCCCTTGACATTGACGATCTTCCGTCCACGGAGCACCGGCACGCCGCCGGCGTCGGCTTTCGCGTCGGCGCGGCTGTCGATGATGACTTCAACCCGGACCCCATGGGCCGTCATGTCGCGGGCGGTGCGATAACCGGAATCATTGTTGGTGAAAACCGCGATGGACTTGCCCGATGCGGCGCCGTAGCGGTTGGCGAAGGTTCGCATGGCGGAAGCCAGCATGACGCCGGGAACATCGTTGCCGCCAAACGCGATGGGCCGTTCTTCAGCGCCCGCCGCCAGCACCGCGCGCCTGGCGATGATGCGCCAGTAGCGCTGGCGCGGCTCGTAAAGGCTGGGCTCCAGCACATGGTCGTTCACCCGTTCGACGGCGCCGAAAATATTTCCGTCATACCAGCCGAAGACGGTGGTGCGCGGCATCAGCGTGACGTTCGGCAGGCTGCCAAGTTCGGCGATGATGCCCTGCGCCCATGTGAGGCCGGAAACGCCGCCGATTTCCTCATTTTCATTGAGCAGAGACCCGCCGAGTGCTGCTCCTTCGTCGGCAAGAATGACACGCGCTCCACCACGCGCCGCTGCCACCGCTGCCATGAGTCCGGTTGGACCGGAGCCGATCACCAGCAGATCGCAATGGGCGTAGGATTTCTCGTATTTGTCGGGATCGGGCTCGCGCGATGCGTGGCCGAGCCCCGCCGCCCGGCGGATGAGCGGCTCGTAGATTTTCTCCCAGAAGCTTTTCGGCCACATGAAGGTCTTGTAGTAGAAGCCTGCGACGAACATCGACGAGGCCAACGCGTTGATGGCGCCGATGTCGAAATCGAGCGACGGCCAGCGGTTCTGGCTCCGCGCCACCAAACCATCGTAAAGCTCAACGACAGTGGCGCGGGTGTTGGCTTCCTTGCGGCCACCCTCGCGCAATTCAACGAGCGCATTGGGTTCCGAGCTGCCGGCGGAAATGACGCCGCGCGGGCGGTGATATTTGAACGACCGGCCCATGAGATGGACGCCATTGGAGATAAGGGCTGAAGCCAGCGTATCGCCCGGGTGGCCGGTGAAGCCCTTGCCGTCGAAGCGGAAGGAAAGCTCGGTGGCGCGGTCGATGAGGCCGCCCTTGGCGAGACGGAAGGATGTCATGGCCTTTGCGCCCATTCCCGCGCCGTGACCGTGGCGAAGACCTCATGGGTTGCGGTATCGCGCGTTACCACGAGCCATGAGCGGCAGCCGCCCGCGTGATGCACATATTCATCGAAGCGGCCCTTGGGATTGTCGCGGAGGTACACATAGTCGAACCACTGATCCATGGTTGCGGGGTCATTCGACGTGGGCCGCTTGGGTTTGGCATCGCCGAGGAAGGCGAATTCCTCCACCGGCCGCGTGCCGCAATGGGGGCATTTGATCAGCATTTCCCTTCTCCTTTGGGGTGAAGGAGGGGCCCAGCGCCGAAAGGCGATGGGAGGATGAGGGGCCCCGGCGTGAAACGGTGAGCACCGTAACCCCTCACCCTCCCACGCGTTCCGCGTGGACCCCTCCCTCTCCCTATGGGAGAGGAGAAAGATGGCAGTCCCGCTGTCTCACTCATCATCATCATCATCAGTGCAAATTGGGCTGGGCGCCCTGGCCTTTTTCGTCGATCATGTAGCCGCGGCGGAAGCGGTCCAAGCGATACGCGGCGTTGAGCTGGTGGGCTTCGTTGCGGGCGATCGTATGCGCGAAGCACCAGCCGGAGGCGGGTGTGGCCTTGAAGCCGCCATAGCACCAGCCGCAATTGAGATAGAGTCCGTCGATATGGGTCTTGTCGATGATAGGCGAGCCATCCATCGACATATCCATGATGCCGCCCCAGGAGCGTAAGACGCGGACGCGGGCGAGGCCCGGGACCATGGCGACGCCGCCTTCGATCACATGCTCGACCGTCGGAAGATTGCCGCGCCTCGCGTAGGAATTGTAGCCGTCGAGATCACCGCCGAAAATGAGGCCGCCCTTGTCCGACTGCGACACGTAGAAGTGGCCCGCGCCGAAGGTAATGACGCCGTCGATGTAGGGCTTGAGGCCTTCCGACACGAAGGCTTGCAGCACGTGGCTTTCGATGGGCAGCTTCATGCCGGCCATGGCGGCGACTTCCGAGGAATTGCCGGCGGCGGCAAGGCCAAGTTTCTTGCAGCCGATGAAGCCCCGGCTGGTGTCGACGCCGAGGACTTTGCCGTTCTCGATTTTGACGCCCTTAACTTCGCAATTCTGGATGATGTCGACACCCCGCGAATCAGCGCCCCGCGCATAGCCCCAGGCGACCGCGTCGTGGCGCACCGTGCCGCCGCGGCGCTGCAACAGGCCGCCGGTGATGGGAAAGCGGGCATTGTCGAAATCGAAGAAGGGATACATGGCGCGCACCCCTTCGCGGTCGAGGATCTCGGCATCGACGCCGTCAAGCCGCATGGCGTTGCCGCGCCTGGCGGCGGCATCGCGCTGGGCGTCGGAGTGGAAGAGATTGAGCACGCCACGCTGCGAGACCATGGCGTTGAAATTGAAATCCTGTTCCAGGCCCTCCCACAGCTTGAGCGACCATTCGTAGAACGGATTGTTGCCGGGCAGCATGTAATTGGAGCGGATGATCGTGGTGTTGCGGCCGACATTGCCGGAGCCGAGCCAGCCCTTCTCCAGCACCGCCACATTGGCGATGCCGTGCACCTTGGCGAGATAGTAGGCCGTCGACAATCCATGGCCGCCGCCGCCCACGATGACGACATCGTAACTCTTTTTCGGCGTTGGCTCACGCCAGGCGGGCGTCCACTTCTTGTGGCCCGCGAATGAATGCTTGAGGAGCGAGAAGACGGAATAGCGCATGGGGCGAGACCTTATGGAGTTCGGATAGGCCATCCGCCTTGCCTTGTCATTCATTGGAGAGACATATAGTGTTATTATAGAGACATTTGATGGCTATCCAGCATATCGGCCTGCTTCTGATTAACGGCTTTCCGCTGATGCCCTATGCGGCGGTGATCGAGCCCATGCGGGCCGCCAATCTCTTGTCCGGCCGCCAGCTGTTTCGCTGGACCAACATCGCTTCAACATCAACCGTTGTTTCATCAAGCGGCGTCGAGGCGCAATGCGAGAGCATGGGGCGCGCGTTGCCCCGTTTCGATCTGCTGTTCGTGGTGACCGGGGGCAACCCTGCTCGCTTTGAACACGCCCCCACCTTCGCCTGGCTGAGACGGCTTGCCAAAGCCGGAACGAGGCTCGGGGGGATTTCCGGCGGCCCGTTCATCTTGGCAAAAGCTGGCCTCATGGATGGCCACAGCATGACCGTTCACTGGGAACATGCGCCAGCACTGCGCGAGGCGTTTCCGATGGTGCATGTGCGCCGTTCGCTTTTCGTGATCGACCGGCAGCGCATCACCTGTGCCGGCGGCACGGCGCCGCTTGACATGATGCATGCGCTGATCGCCGAGACCCATGGCGCGGCATTGGCGCAGAGCGTCAGCGACTGGTTCCTGCACACCGATGTCCGCCCTTCGCACGGGGCGCAGCGCGCTTCCATCGTCGAACGATATGGCGTCCATGATGCAAAGCTGATCGCTACTCTTGAAATGATGGAGAGCAATATGGGCGATCCGCTGCCTCGGGCCGAACTGGCGAAACGCGCAGGGCTCTCGACCCGCCAGCTCGACCGTTTGTTCGCAAGCCACCTCGGCACCAGCCTGCAAAGCCAATACATGGAAATCCGGCTTGCCAACGCGTGCGCCATGCTGCGCCAGACGGGAATATCCGTGACCGGCGTGGCACTGGCCAACGGCTTCTCCAGCGGCAGCCATTTCAGCCGGGCGTATAAGGAAAAGTATGGGAAACCGCCGAGAGCGGAACGGTCGTAGATCCGTCATTCCGGCGAAAGCCGGAATCCCGCTTTGGCTGTAAAGCTGGACCCCAGCTTTCGCTGGGGTGACGAAAACTTTAGGCGTTTGCTAATCAAGCGCAGCCGAGATCGTGCAGAAGGTTGGGTACGAAGGATTGGAATTCGCCCTGTTCGATCAGGCGCGCGACCGCTTCGATGTCGGTGGCGAATTCGCGGTCCTGCTCGCGGGGCTCCGCCTTGGAGCGGATGAGGGCGTGGGCTTTTTCCAGCAGCTTCGATGATTGCAAGGGCCGCCGGAAGTCGATGCCCTCGGCCGCCGCCATGAGCTCGATGGCGATGATGCGGGCGAGATTGGCGTTCATTGGCAGGAGGCGCCGCGCCGCGTGGGTCGCCATGGAGACATGGTCTTCCTGATTGGCGGAAGTGGGCGCTGAGTCCACCGATGCGGGATGCGACATCTGCTTGTTCTCGCTCATGAGCGCCGCGGCGGTGCATTGGGGAATCATGAAGCCGGAATTGAGGCCGGGATTGCGGATGAGGAAGGGCGGCAGCAGGGATATGGTTGAATCGATGAGTGCTGCGATCCGCCGTTCCGACATGGAGCCGATTTCGGCAATCGCCATGGCGATGATATCGGCGGCGAAGGCTGCGGCTTCCGCGTGGAAATTGCCGCCCGAGAGAACAGCGCCATCCTCGGCGAAGACCAGCGGATTGTCGGAGACGCCGTTAGCCTCGATCAGCAGGGTGCGGCCGGCGTTCGCGAGGATATCGAGGCATGCGCCCATGACTTGCGGCTGGCAGCGGAAGGAATAGGGATCCTGCACCCGCTCATCGCCCACGAGATGGGAGGCGCGGATCGGACTTCCGGCCAAAAGGCGGAGATAATGGCTGGCGGCGAGCTTCTGGCCGGGATGGGGGCGGAGCGCATGGATGCGGGGATCGAAGGGCGTGTCCGAGCCCATCACAGCATCGACGGAGAGGGCGCCCGCCAGCATGGCTGCGGCGGCGTTACGCTCAGCACCGATGAGCCCCGCAAGCGCCAATGCGGCGGAGACCTGGGTGCCGTTCAAAAGGGCGAGGCCTTCCTTGGGGCCGAGCGGCACCGGTTTCATGTTGATCGCCTTGAGCGCCTCGGCGCCTGAGACGCGCTGGCCTTTGACGAGGGCTTCTCCCTCGCCGATGAGGACGAGGCTCATATGGGCGAGCGGGGCCAGATCGCCCGATGCTCCAACTGAACCCTGGCCTGGCACCACCGGCAACACATCGGCATTGACGAGCGCCGCCAGCGTTTCCATCGCCGCGAGGGAGATGCCCGACGCGCCCTGGGACAGGGCATTGATCTTGAGCAGCAGGATGAGGCGCACGACGCCGGCATCGAGCGGCGCGCCAACGCCTGCGGCGTGCGAGCGCACGATGTTGATTTGCAGGGCGGAGAGGTCCTTAGCGGCGATCCGGGTTTTTGCGAGTTTGCCGAAACCGGTGTTGACGCCGTAGATCGCATCGCCGGAGCCGAGCAGCCGTGTGACGGTTGCAGCACTGCGTTCGATGAGCGAGCGGGCCTTGGGCGTCAGCTCGACCTTGATGGGGCCCGCAAGTGCGGCACGCACGTGATCGAGGGAGATGGGAGCATCACCGATGCGGATCATTTAAGCGAGCCTCTTTACTGCGGACTGGAACTCACGGGCGATTTTCTCTTCCGCGAAATGCTCACCGTCTTTCACCACATGCCGCCCGCCCACGAACATGTCTTTTACACATTGATTGCCGGCGGAGAATATCCAGGTGTCGAGCAGATTGTCGCCGCTCCGTCCAAGCAGCGCGGGATGGGCATCGTCGAGCACGGCGATATCGGCCCGGTAGCCGGGTGCTATGGCCCCCACAGGCTGCGTCATGGCGGCGGCGCCGCCCTTGAGGGCTGCATCATAGAGGCTGCGCCCGGTGGATTGGCCGGGACCGCCGGCCAGCGCATTGCGGGTCCGGTCGCGCAGGCGTTGGGAATATTCCAGCATGCGCAGATCTTCCGCAGGCGAGACGGAAATATTGCTGTCCGAGCCGATGGCGATGGCACCGCCCGCTTGGAGAAAGCGATCCGCTGGAAATATGCCGTCGCCGAGATTGGCTTCGGTGGTGGGGCAAAGGCCGGCGATAGCGCCGGATTTGGCGAGTCTTGCCGTCTCCGCTTCGGTCATGTGGGTGGCGTGGATGGCGCACCAGCGCTTCGACACATCGAAGCTGTCGAGCATGAGGTCGACCGGGCGCTTCCCGCACCAGGCGAGGCAATCCTCCACCTCCTTGGTCTGTTCCGCGACGTGAATGTGGATGGGGGAAGCGGCGTCGATTTCGCCGATCACCGTGCTCAGCAGGGTCACAGTAACGGCGCGGTAACTATGGGGGCTGATGCCCAGACGGCGGAGCGAATGGTTAGCGCAAGCTGAATGGAGCGTGCGATAGATGTCGAGATAGCGCTCGGCGTTGTTGATAAAGCGGCGCTGTCCCTCCGCCGGCGGCTGACCGCCGAAGCCGCCGAAACTGTAGAGCGTCGGCAGTATGGTGATGGCGATGCCGGCCTGTTCGGCGGCGGAGAGGCAGCGGAGGCTGAGCTCGGCCGGCTCGTCATAGGGCGTGCCGTCCGGCTGATGGTGGAGGTACTGGAACTCGCCCACGACCGAGAAGCCGCTTTTGATCATTTCGACATAGAGCTGGGCTGCCACTGCCTCCAGGTCTTCCGGCGAGAGCCTGAGCGCGAAGCCGTACATGGCTTCCCGCCAGGTCCAGAAACTATCCGCTCCTGGCCCTGCCCGTTCGGCCAAACCCAACATAAAGCGCTGATGGGCGTGGCAGTGGGCGTTGGGCATGGCGGGGATCGCGACACCCTGGATATGCTCGCCCGCCTTTGACCTTTGAGTCACCTTTGCGACGTTTCCCTGCGAGTCAACTTCGACCGTCACATCGTCCTTCCACCCCTCCGAAGTGAGCGCCGAGGCGAAATGCAAATTGGTGCTTTTCATGAGCGGGAGTATATTGTATATACAACCTTATACAAGTGTTTTTCCCCTGATGCTGCTTACCAATCTCAACCTTGCGACCATGATCGGCGGCTATGGCCTGATTGCCGATGCGGCCTTGCATATTGAAGGCGGCAGAATCGCCTGGGCAGGTCCCCGCGCAGCAGCGCCGAAACTTCTAGCCACCGATTGTGGGGGAAGGCTGGTGACGCCCGGCCTCATCGATTGCCACACCCATCTCGTCTATGGCGGCAACCGCGCCAATGAATTCGAGATGCGCCTCAACGGGGCCTCCTACGCCGATATCGCCACGGCTGGCGGCGGCATCGCCTCCACCGTGAAAGCGACCCGTGCGGCGAGCGAAGCTGAACTTCTGGCATCGAGCTTGAAGCGGCTCGACTCGCTGCTGGCGGAGGGCGTCACCACTATCGAAATCAAGTCGGGTTATGGGCTCGATGTCGAAACGGAACTCCGCATGCTGCGCGTGGCGCGGCAGTTAGGGAAGGAGCGGACGGTCGATGTCGTCACCACCTTCCTCGGCGCCCATACCTTTCCGCCTGAGTTCAAGGATCGCCGCAAGGAGTATGTGGACCTTGTTTGCGGCCAGTCTCTTCCAGCCGCCGCATCCGCCGGCTTGGCTGATGCGGTTGACGGCTTCTGCGAAGGCATCGCCTTTTCGGTTGCGGAGACTGAGCGGGTCTTCAAGGCCGCGAAAACTTCAGGCCTGCCGGTCAAGCTGCATGCGGAGCAGCTTTCCAATCTCGGCGGAGCGAAGCTCGCTGCCCGGTATGGGGCGCTGTCGGTCGATCATATCGAGTATCTTGACGAAGATGGGGTTGCCGCCATCGCGGCCTCCGGCACCGTGGCCGTACTGCTTCCGGGCGCGTTCTATTACCTCCGGGAAAAACAGCATCCGCCGGTGGCGGCTCTTCGTTCCCTCAAGGTTCCCATCGCGGTTGCAACCGATCTCAACCCTGGATCATCGCCTGTTCACTCTTTGCTCTCGACTATGAACATGGCTTGCGTGTTGTTTGGGCTGACGCCGGAGGAAGCCCTGCTTGGCGTCACCGCCAATGCCGCGCGCGCCCTTGGCCTCAAGGACCGCGGCGTGATCGCGCCCGGCATGAAGGCGGATCTTGTTTTGTGGGATGCGGAACGGCCCGGCGATCTGGCCTATCCGTTGGGGTTCAATCCGTTGGCAGCCGTCATCCGCAATGGCGAAATGATCCGAGGGTCGCTTCAATGAACGAGGCCCAGCCGCTCTATGCGCAGGTGAAGGACCACATCATGGAGAACATCCGCTCTGGCCTATGGCTTCCGGGCGCGCGGGTTCCTTCCGAGAATGAACTGGTCGAGCGGTTCGGCATCAGCCGCATGACCGCCAACCGGGCGCTCCGCGATTTGACGACCGATGGTTATCTCGCCCGCGTTCCCGGCGTCGGCACCTTTGTGAAGGAGCCGCCGGCGCGCTCTAGCCTCATGGAGCTCCGCAATATCGCCGAGGAGATCGAAGCCCGCGGCCACCGGCACTCCTCGCGCATCGAGAAGCGGGGCGAGGTGGCGGCGAGCGACCGGCTTGCCGAGGAATTCGAGATGAAGCCGGGCCAGCGGCTCTTTCACGTGCTGATCGTGCATGGGGAAAACGATGTGCCCGTGCAGATCGAGGACCGCTATGTGAACCCCTTCGTGGCGCCCAATTTTCTGATCCAGACGTTTGGCAAGACGACGCCCACGGCCTACCTGCTTTCCGCCGTGCCCCTGGATGAGCTTGAACACACGGTCGAAGCCATTCTGCCGACCGCGGCGCAACGGGTTCTCCTTGGCATCGAAACGGGCGAGCCGTGTCTCGCGCTGCACCGGCGCTCATGGAGCAAGGGCCA
>JBGTJO010000065.1:0-5404 GCA_041745135.1 Aestuariivirga sp.
AGCGGATAGTGGGTTGCTTCCGGTTCAAGGTGCCGTTCCGCCGTCACGGTGAGGAGCGGCACCGGTTCGCTTTGGTTTGGCACGGCAAGGCTGGAATGGGCCTTGAAGTGAAACCCCGACCCCGTGGCAAGGTCGCGAATGACGGATGAAGTGACGATCTCGCCGGGGCGGCCTTCCGTTGCAATGGCGTGAGCAATCGCCGCCACGGCTCCGAAGATGCTGCCCTCGCGATACTCGACGTCTCCCCCGTGAATGCCGATGGCAAGCCGGAAACCCAGCGACGCGCCCGCATCGCGGAGCGCTATGGCGGAATGCAAGGCCCGCCCTACGGCGTTAAACCTGATCATCAATCCCGATCCGGCGTTTGCCGCCGTCTCGCCGCCAAATCGCGCGACGATATCGGATGCGAGCGCGAGGAATCGCTGGGCTCGCTCCGGCATAAAACGGTCTGAACCCTGTCGCGCTCTTGCGATTTCCGCATTGCGGACCAGCACCAGGATGGCCAGCGTGCGATTCTCGATGTCCCAGTGATGGCGTCCCGTCAGGAACTCCTCGATGGCATCCGTCACATGATCGACATCGCCCGTCCAGATGGGATGATCGCTGCCCTTGAGTTCGATATGCTTGGCGCCTGCGATCTGGCTCGCCAGGAACTTTCCGCTCGCGGGCTTGACCCTCATATCGTCTTTCCGGTGCATCACCAGCGTGGGAGCCGACACGAGCTTGAGCTGATTGCGCACGTCGATCTCCGCGTTCATGCGGGCGAGCGCCATGGCAGCGGTCGGGCTGACCGACATGCGCTCGAAACGCGCCCACCATTCGGTGAAATGGCTGTCGGAAACTTTTCCGGGCGCAAAGAGCTTGAGGCTTGCACCCGTGCCCCAGGTGCGCTCGGCACTCTGCACGAATGCTTCAACGCCCTCCGGGCCCGTGACGGCGCTGTGAAAATGCGCATAGCTGCCATAGAGAATCAAGGCGCGGGTGCGTTCCGGATAGGTGACGGAAAAGAGGATGGACATGGGGCCGCCCTCGGAGGCGCCAAGCAGAACGGCGCGGCCGCTGCCGGCCGCATCCATGACGGCGCGAACATCGTCCATGCGGGCTTGCAGGTCAGGCAAGGCTTCGGGAGGGACGCGGTCGCTCAACCCGGTTCCGCGCTTGTCGAAAACAATCAGCCGGCAGAAGGACGACAGCCGCTGGAACAGGTGGCTCAGTCCTGGATCTTCCCAATGGACCTCGAGGTGCGAGAGAAAGCCCTGCACGAAGACAAGGTCGATGGCGCCCTGCCCCATGACCTGATAGGCGATCCGCACTCCGGCACTGTTGGCGTAACGGATGTCGGGAAGTTTCATTATGGCTGCCCCCGCCGAATTGGCGGACGGCAGCCTAACGCATATTAGATGAGCGATGAAAGATGGGACTTCCGCGTCTATCCGTCATTCCGGCGAAAGCCGGAATCCCGCTTTGATCGTCTTCTAATTTGGCTAATGAGCGGGACCCCAGCTTTCGCTGGGGTGACGGAAGAGGGGTGGGGAGCTTAAGCCGCCTTCAGCACGCGCTGCGCCGTCGTGCCAATTTCCGCCGGGGTCGGGGCGATGGCGACGCCGACTTCGCGGAGGATTTCGACTTTCTCCGACGCACTTTCGCCGAAGGCGGAAATGATGGCTCCGGCGTGCCCCATGGTGCGGCCCTTGGGGGCCGATAAGCCCGCGACATAGGCAACGACGGGCTTCTTCATGAAGTCGCGGATAAATTCGGCGGCTTCCGCTTCCTGCGGCCCGCCGATCTCGCCGATCATCACCACGGCATCCGTGCCGGGATCATTCTCGAAGAGTTCGAGAATATCCTTGAAGGAGGAGCCGTTGATGGGGTCGCCGCCGATGCCCACACTGGTGGAAACGCCGATGCCGAGTTCCTTCATCTGGGCTGCGGCTTCATAGCCCAATGTGCCTGAGCGACCGACGATGCCGACATTGCCGGCGAGGTAGATATTGCCGGGCATGATGCCCAAGAGAGCTTTACCCGGAGAGATAACGCCGGCGCAATTGGGGCCGATGAGGCGCATGCGGTTCTCCGCCTTGTAGCGGCGCATGTAGCGCTTCACCTTGATCATGTCCTGGGCGGGGATACCGTCGGTGATGGCAACACAGGTGCGGATGCCGGCGTCGGCTGCTTCCATAATCGAGTCGGCCGCAAAGGGCGGGGGCACGAAGACGATCGAGGCCGTGGCCCCGGTTTTTTCCACCGCTTCCTTCATGGTGTCAAATACCGGCCGTCCGTGTACGGAGGTTCCACCCTTGCCGGGGGTTACGCCGCCCACGATGTTGGTGCCGTAGTCCATCATCTCCTTGGCGTGGAAGGAACCGATCTTGCCGGTCAGGCCCTGGACGAGAACGGCGGTGGAGCGATCGAGGAGAATGGTCATGCGTTCACCACTTTTTTCAAACCCTGGGATTTATCGTTCTGCCAGGCGGCAACGGCGCGCTGGGCCGCTTCCGCGAGCGTGCTGGCGCGGATGATGGGGAGCCCGGAGCGGGCGAGTATGGCGCGGCCCTCCTCCACATGGGTTCCTGCAAGGCGCACGATCACCGGCACCTTCACCGGGTTTTTCTCCAGCGCCTGGACGACGCCTTCCGCCACCCAATCGCAGCGGTTGATGCCGGCGAAGATGTTCACGAGAATGGCTTCCACATTGGGATCCGATGTCACCAGCTTGAAGGCTTTCGCCACACGGTCGGGCGTGGCGCCACCGCCGATGTCGAGAAAGTTCGCAGGCTCGCCGCCTGCGAGCTTGATCATATCCATGGTCGCCATGGCGAGGCCTGCGCCATTGACGATGCAGCCGATGTTGCCCGTGAGCCCCACATAGGCGAGTCCCCGGTCGAAGGCGCGGGTTTCGCGGGCATCTTCCTGGCTCTTGTCGCGGAGCTCGGCGATGGCCGGGTGGCGGAACAGCGAGTTGTCGTCAAAGGTCATCTTGGCGTCGAGGGCCACAACCGATCCATCCTCGGTCACGATCAGCGGATTGATTTCGACCATAGTGGCGTCGAGTTCCTCCATGGCGCGGTAGCAGCCGAGAATGGTGGTGACTGCCTGTTGCATCTGGGCGGGAGCGAGGCCGAGCGCGAAAGCGATTTCGCGCGCCTGGAAGGCTTGCATGCCAACGGCGGGTTCGACGCTGACGCGGATGATGGACTCGGGCTTCTCAACGGCGATGTCTTCGATCTCCATGCCGCCCGCGGCGGAGGCGACAACCATGACGCGCTCGGATTTGCGGTCGAGCACGAAGCCCAGATAGAGTTCGCGCGCGATGGCGACGCCGCCTTCCACGTAGAGGCGGTAGACGATCTTGCCGGCGGGGCCGGACTGGTGCGTCACCAGCTTCTTGCCGAGGAGATCGTCGGCGGCATCGAGGACTTCATCCTCATCGCGGCACAGCTTGACGCCGCCAGCCTTGCCGCGACCGCCCGTGTGCACCTGGGCTTTCACGACCCACATCTTGCCGCCAATCTCGCGCGCGCGGTAAGCCGCCTGCTCAGGGCTATAGGCGAGCGCTCCCTTGGGAACGGGAACGCCGAACTTCGCCAGGATTTCCTTGGCCTGATATTCGTGAATGTCCATGCATTCTCTCCAATCTCTAATTCCGTCATCCCGGCGAAAGCCGGGACCCATCTTTCAGCGTGAAGATTCTGCCAAATTCCGTACCGTGTTTACCGTGGGTCCCGGCTTTCGCCGGGATGACGGATGCAGTTAAGCAGCCTTCTTGAGCAATTTCGCCCCGCTCTCGCGGTAGTATTCCTCGGCAGCCGCAACGCCCGAGCCGGCGGCAATCGGGATTTGCATGTCGCGCATTGCCATTTCCGAACCAGCAAGCGCCATCAGGCACATCAGCTCGTTGAGATCGCCGAGATGGCCGATGCGGAACACCCGGCCAGCCACCTTGTTGAGGCCAACGCCGAGCGACAGGCCGTAACGGTTGTAGGCGTGCTTCACCAAGGCACTTGAATCGAAACCTTCCGGAATGACAATGGCGCTCACCGTATCCGAATGCCATTTGGGCGCCTTGGCGCAGAGCGTGAGGCCCCAAGCTGACACCGCGCGGCGCACGCCTTCCGCCAGCCGGTGATGGCGAGCAAAAACATTATCCAGACCTTCGCCGAGCAAGAGATCAACAGCGGCCCTCAGACCACGGAGCATTTGCGTTGGCGGCGTATAGGGGAAATAACCGTCCTTGTTGGTCTTGATCATGTCTTCAAAATCGAAATAGCAGCGCTTGAAAGTCGCGGCCTTGCGGGCCGCCAGCGCCTTTTGCGAGACGCCGACGATGGCCAGGCCCGCCGGCATCATGAAGCCCTTCTGGGAGCCCGACACACAGATATCGACGCGCCATTCGTCCATGTTGAAATCGATGGAGGCGAGCGAGCTCACGGCATCGACGAAAAGCATCGCGGGATGGCTCGCATCATCCATTGCGCGGCGCACGGCAGCTACATCGCTGGTGACGCCGGTTGCCGTTTCATTATGGGTGACGAGCACGGCCTTGTAGGCATGGCCCTTGTCGGCCTTGAGCTTCTCCGCAAAAATTTCGACGGGCACGCCTTCGCCCCAGGGCACATCGACCACATCGACTTCGAGCCCGTGGCGCGTGCACATATCGGCCCACAGGAGCGAGAATTGGCCGAAGCGCGCGATCAGCACCTTGTCGCCGGGGTTCAGCGTGTTGGTCATGGCGGCTTCCCAGCCGCCAGTGCCGGAGGCGGGGAACAGGAACACCTGGCCATCGCGGGTCTTAAGCACCTTTTTCAGGTCCTCGAAGAGCGGCAGGGTGAAGGCGGGGAGGTCGGGGGCGCGCTGGTCTTCCATGCCGATATCCATGGCGAGCCGCACTGCCTGCGGAACGTTGGTCGGCCCTGGAATAAACAAACCCCTCATGCCCGGCATCGTGATCCTCCTGCGTTGACAGGCGCAATATGAACACCCGGCGCGTTCGACAAAACACCCCGAAAACTAGCCATTCGGCATCCAAAAGTGTGGGCAAGATACTACCCTTTCAGATGGAAAGGTGGTATTTCATATGCGAACCCTACCCGTTGGGATAGAAATTCTCACCCATGACCGCGATCGAGCTTATCCTTGCCGACCCCAATCCGCTGATGTTGCAGGCGCTTTCGGAGATTTTCGACCGGGACCGGCGGTTCAATCTACTGGCCACCTCCAAAACGGCCGAAGGCTTTCTTGAGACGTGCCTACGGGCGCCCGTGCCACTCGGCATCATTGAATGGTCCCTGCCGCAACTGGGGGCCGAGCGCTTATTGGCGATTTTGCGCGAGCGGCCGAAGCCGCCGCGGATCGTCGTCTACGCCTCCTCCAGCGAAGCCGATATTCCGCGCCGGGCCATGGCGGC
>JBGTJO010000066.1:0-3996 GCA_041745135.1 Aestuariivirga sp.
CTGGTTTCGTTGTAGACGGCGGAGCCCGGGGCCTTCACCCGGATCCAATGCGGCTTGCGCAGCAAAGGCGTATCGGCCTTGTGGGCCTTTTCCGGATGACGCAGCCGGGCTCCGTTCGTTATGTCGATAACTGCAACCATTCCACCTATACGGTACGGCCCTTGATGGCGCGGTAGCCCCAGATCAAGATGCAGGCGCCAACGATACCCGCGATCAGCTGCACGATGATAGCGTCGCTCAACTCGATTCCGAGAAGTTCCAGAAGCAAATTGGCGAGAATGGCGCCTACAATTCCCAACACGATATTCATGATGAGCCCCGTATTGAAGTTCATCATTTTTTCGGCGATGAAACCGGCGATGCCGCCGATGATGATCGCCAAAATCCAGCCCATACCTTCCATGTCTTTAATCTCCCATTGAGTGTTGTCTACGCAACGATACTCACCCTCTGCCGCCTCTCAACGCCCTCACCACAATGATCAGGATCACTGCGCCGGCGACCGCGATAAGAAGGTTGCCCCAGAACCAGCCTTGAAACACTTCGCCCAAACGCAGACCCAGCGCATTCGCCAGGAATGCGCCGATATAGGCGCCGATGATGCCGACGATGATATTCATGATCAGGCCCATATCGGACCTGGTCAGCTTCTCGGCGATCCAGCCGGCAAGTGCTCCGATGAACAGGGTGCCCAGCCAACCGACGCCGCCCCCCAAATCCATCAGATTGTTCATGCAGGATTTCTCCAAACTGCAGAATCAGCCAGGCTGATTCATTCCCCTTTGACGTGCTCTAGCACGGGAACATCCTAAGGGAAACTACATATGGATGACGCGGCCATAGGCGCTGAGCACGCTTTCGTGCATCATTTCCGACAGGGTGGGGTGTGGGAAGACCGTGTGCATCAGCTCTTCCTCGGTGGTTTCGAGGCCCATGGCGATGACGAAGCCCTGGATCAGCTCGGTCACTTCGGCGCCCACCATATGGGCTCCGAGGAGGCGGCCGGTCTTGGCGTCGAAAATGGTCTTGACCAGGCCTTGATCTTCGCCGAGGGCGATGGCCTTGCCGTTGGCGAGGAAAGGAAAGCGGCCGATCTTCACTTCGTAACCCGCTTCCTTGGCCTTGGCCTCGGTTAGACCCACGGAGGCCACCTGCGGGTGGCAATAGGTGCAGCCGGGAATCTGCTCCTTCTTCATCGGGTGAGGCGTGAGGCTCTTGATTTTTTCCACGCAGATCACTCCCTCATGTTCGGCTTTGTGGGCGAGCATCGGGGGACCGGCCACATCGCCGATAGCGTAGACGCCAGCCACATTGGTGCGTCCGAAACCATCGACGATGATAGAGCCCTTTTCCGTCTTCACGCTGAGCGATTCCAGTCCGAGATTTTCGATGTTGCCTGTGACGCCGACTGCGGAGATGACGCGGTCTATTGTGATATCCGATTTCTTGCCACCCTGCTCGAGCGTTGCAGTGACATTGTTTGCGGCCTTCTTCAGTCCGCTGACTTTCGTGCCTGTTCTGATCTTCAGGCCAAGTTTCTCAAATTGCTTCTGGGCCGTTTTGGCGATCTCGGCGTCTTCTACCGGCATGACTTGGTCGAGGATTTCGACCACGGTCACATCCACGCCCATAGCGTTGTAGAAGGAGGCGAATTCTATGCCGATGGCGCCGGAACCAATGACGAGGAGCGATTTTGGCATGGCAGGCGGCACCATGGCTTCGAAATAGGTCCATATCAGCTTTCCGTCCGGTTCGAGGCCCGGCAAAACGCGTGGCCGCGCGCCCGTCGCGACAATGATGTGCCTGGCCTTGTAGGTGCCGGGGCCAAGGGCGCCTTTCGGTTCTGGATGCTGCGGCTGCATGGGCGCTTTGCCGGATTTCGAGACGACAACTTCGCCGGGCTTCGACAGCTTGGCCTCGCCCCAGATGATCTGCACCTTGTTTTTTTTGAGCAGACCGTTGACGCCGGTATTGAGGCGTCCCGACACAGTGCGCGATCGTTGCACCAGGGCCTTGGCGTCGTAGGCGATGTTGTCGGCGGATAAACCGTAATCCTTGGCGTGTTTCATGTAGTGGAAGATTTCCGCCGAGCGCAGCAGCGCCTTGGTGGGGATGCAGCCCCAATTGAGGCAGATGCCGCCAAGGTGCTCACGTTCGACGATTGCCACCTTGAAGCCAAGCTGCGCCGCGCGGATCGCCGTTACATAGCCGCCGGGGCCCGAGCCGATGATGAGAATGTCGAATTGCATATCGGGCATGGTCAATTCATCTCCGCTTTCCAAAGATGCTCACGCTAGAGCTTTCGTCATCAGCACCCATTCCTCCGATCCTGTCGCGTCACCGGGAAAAGGTATTCGCGGTCGCCGGGCCGTTTCGCGATAACCCAGCCTTTGATAGAGGCGATAAGCGCCCGGATTGCGGTTTTCGAAGATGATCGACATGGAGCTGCTTTCCGCATGACGCGCGATCTCGCAGGCGTGTTCAAGCAGCCGGGAGCCTAGCCCCCGGCCACGGTGTTCGGCGTGAACGGCCACGATATTTACATACCAGCTGCCCGGAACGAGGGACTCGAGTTCAACAAGCGGGCGGAACGCTTCCGGAATCGAAGCGAGATCGCCCGCATCATAGGGATCGGCGAGCCGATAGCCGATGACCATGCCCACGACGGCATCGCCTTCCGCCAATATATGGGCATTGCGATAGGAGAAGCCGCCCCCCTCGCGCATCGCCCGCTGGCGGCCCACCTCCAGCGCGGATGCTTCGTCTTTCTGCAGGCCGGTCCAGACCCACAGGGGCATGCCATATCCGGCGCAATCGATAAGCGCCACCATCTCGGACGCGTCGGTTTTGTTCGCCGGACGCAGTGACAAAGCCGCGTTCACGCCGCCGTTCTCATACCAGCATCAGGCCCGGGTCCTCGATATAGGATTTGAAGGCAGCAAGCAGTTCCGCGCCGAGAGCCCCGTCGACGCAGCGGTGGTCGGTGGAGAGCGTGACGCTCATTTGCTGTTCGATCGCGATCTCATTGTCGCGCACGACCGCGCGTTTCTCGCCGGCGCCCACCGCGAGGATCGTGGCGTGGGGGGGATTGATGACGGCCGCGAAATCCTTGATCCCCATCATGCCGAGATTGGAGACGGCGGTCGAGCCGCCCTGATACTCCTCCGGCTTCAATTTGCGCACACGGGCGCGGGCGGCATAGTCCTTCATCTCGATCGAAATTTGCGAGAGGCCCTTGGTTTCTGCTTTCCGGACAACCGGCGTGATGAGGCCGCCGGGGATGGCCACGGCAACTCCCACATCAGCGTGATGGTGCTTGACCATGGCACTTTCGGTCCATGAGACATTGGCGTCCGGCACCTTGATGAGCGCCATGGCGAGCGCCTTGATGATGAAATCATTGACCGAGATTTTCCAGGCGGGCTTGCCGTCCTTGTCCTTCGGCGCCTGCCCGTTGAGGCGCTCGCGCAGGGAGAGGAGATTGTCGATAGCGCAATCGAGCGTCATGTAGAAATGCGGGATCGTCTGTTTCGACTCGACGAGCCGGCGCGCGATGATCTTGCGCATCGCGTCGTGCGGCACGAGTTCGAAGCTGCCGGGCTCGAAGAGTTTCAGAACGGCGTCATCGGACATGGGCTGAGCCAGGAGGGCTTGTTTCGCCGCAGTGCCTGGTTTGGCGTTCTCAACATCTCTCAGGATAATGCGGCCGTGGGGGCCGGAGCCTTTGAGGGCGGCAAGATCGAGGCCCTTCTGTTTGGCAATGCGTTTGGCGAGAGGCGAGGCGAAGATGCGGTTTCCCCCTCCCTCAGCGTTACGCGCCGACACCTCCCCCGCAAGAGGGGAGGATGATGGGGCAACTGCCTTCTTCTCCTCCCCCTTTACGGGGGAGGTGGCGCGTAGCGTCGGAGGGGGTGTTGCAGCCTTAATATCGCCAGCCTTTTCTCCATCGCCGAGGATGACCGCGATTGGCGTGTTGACGGCCACATCATCGGTGCC
>JBGTJO010000067.1:0-5963 GCA_041745135.1 Aestuariivirga sp.
TTGCCGAAAATCCAGAAGGGCCTCATCGAACAGCCGCGCCGGATCACGGTCTATCAGATCGGAATTCTGGCCGGCGAGGCGAAGTCGCGCCAATTTCTGGCGCGCTTCGCCATGGCGGATCGCAATAAAGGCGTTGAGTCCCTGCTTGCCGTCTTCTTCGATGACAGGCTGGCTCGCAAGGCTTAAGCCTTAAACTTTCGCCCCCGCCGGCTGCCGCCTGAGCGCCTCCATCACCTGTTCCTTGGGCCCATCGGCGGCGATCTTGCCATTGGCCAGGACGATAAGCCTGTCGACTAGGTCCAGCATGGAATGGCGGTGGGTCGAGACGATCACCGTCTGATCCGGGCGCAAGGAGCGCTTCAGATGATCGATGAGCACCTTTTCGCTCGCCATGTCGATGGCGCTCGATGGCTCGTCGAGGAAAATCATTTGCGGTTCGCCGATCAATAGCCGCGCCAACGCAATCGCCTGGCGCTGGCCGCCGGAAAGGGACTGCCCCTTCTCGCCAACGAACATGTCAAAGCCCTTGGGGTGGCGGCGGACAAAATCGTCGACACCTGCGAGGCGGCAGGCGGCCAGCAGCTTTTCGTCGGTGGCGCGCGGATTGGCCATGAGAATGTTGGAGCGCACCGTCCCGTGAAACAGTTCGGAATCCTGCCCCAAGAGCCCGATCACCCGGCGGATTTCGTGGGGGTGATATTGCCTCATGTCGACGCCGTTCACGAGGATGGCGCCTTCCTGCGGTTCATAGAGCTTGGTCAGCAAGCGGCCGACCGTCGTCTTGCCGGAACCGATCTTCCCGATAATGCCAACCTTTTCGCCCGGCTTGATGGTGAAGTTGATGCCGTTGAGCGCCGGCGTGCTGGAACCGGGATAGGCGAACACAACCTTCTGGAACTGGATCAGGCATTTGGTGATTGGCTCTGAGATGAAAATCTTGCCACGCGGCCGCTCCACCTCCATGGCCATGATCTTGTTGATCGAGCGGAGCGAGACCAGCGATTGCTGCGAGCGGGCAAGCACGATGGCAAACTGGCCAAGCGGCGCCACGGCCCGGCTCGCCAGCATGACGCTGGCGATGATGGCGCCCGTTGAAATGTCGCCGGCGTCGAACAAATAAGCGCCGACAACCAGAACCGCCACGGTCACCAGTTGCTGGATCAGCGAGGACAGGTTTGCCAGCGTGGCATTGAGTTGCCGCACGCGCTCGATAGTCCGCGCCGTCACTCCGACAAGGCTTTCCCAAATGCCCTGCAAATGGCTTTCGCCGCGAATGGTTTTTACCGTCTCCAGCGCCGATATGGACTCAACCAGCAGGGAGTGGCGCTGCGCTGTTTCCGCGGAATTCTTCTCCGCGGCACGGCGCAAGGGCGATTGGAAGGCAAGGCCCAGCATGATCATCAGAACCGCGGCGGCCGCCGGCACCGCCACCATGACGCCGCCCACCTGATAGATGACGAAAAGAAACAGGCCGAAAAACGCCATGTCGGTGAAGGAGGCAATGGTGCTTGAGGTGAAAAACTCGCGCACCTGCTCGAATTCTTTCAGATGGCTGGCGAAGCTGCCGGTGGTTGGCGGCTTGTTGCTCATTTCGATGCCGAGCACATGCTCATAGATGCGGCTGGCCAGCAGCACATCGGCCCTTCGTCCCGCCGAGTCGATGAGCCAGCTCCGCAATGTCTTGAGGAGGAAATCGAAGGTGAGCGCCACCGCCATGCCGATCGCCAGAACCCACAGGGTGGGCAGCGCCTTGTTCGGAAGGACGCGGTCATAGACATTCATCGTGAACAGCGGCGATGCCAGGGCTATGAGATTGATGAAGACCGCTCCCAGGATAACCACCGAATAGGTGGGCCAGAGCTTGCGAACCGCCGACCAGAACCAATGGCCGCTCTGGCGGGGCGCCGGCTCGGTCTTCGCCAGATCGAGCGCCGCGTCCCGCCTTGCAAAAATGCAAATGCCTGAATAATCCCGGGCCAGCCTGGCCATGGGCACGTTCATTTCCGTGCCCGTCACCGGATCATTGATGCGGCAGTTCTTGCGCGAACGGCTCATGAGGATGCAGGCGTCGCGCCCTCCCATCATGAGTATGGCCGGGAGGTAGATATCGTTGATCTGGCCGAGCGAGCGCTTGACCATGCGCGAGCTGTACCCCGCCCGCTCCAGCGCGCGCTGCAAGAGTTCCGGAGTCAATCGTCCCTTGTCGAGCGGCAGTCCCGCCAGCAGGGCTGCGACCGATGTCGGCCTGTCGGTTATGGCAATGAAGGTCGACAGGCAAAGGGCGAGCGGGTCATCCTCCTCGACCGATTGCTGCAGATCGGCCACGGCGGCCGCTTCGTCAGCCTCAATAGCTCCCGTGCCGCTCTCAGCCACGCTTTGCGAACCTTGCCCAAGTCCAAGGATGTTCATCTGCGGCCCTTATAAAGCAATGGCGCAAAACCGTCCCTGTCACCGTCAGCTTTAGGTTAAATCACTCGAGCGGTGCTGGAGGGTCCACCCGGTCGAACGAGTCAGGCGAGGGTGTTTCCGGAACATTGGCGTCCCGTCTCGCATAGGTCCTCGCCTCGGCCGGCGTCGCGATGCCGATGGTTGGCAGCAATCTGCCGGTTGCCGCCAATATGCGGTAATGCCCGAACTTCACCGCGGCGTCCGAAGTAGCGATCGCCACCTGCACCGAGAACCGGGTGTTCTGCGTATCGAGAAGGTCGAGCAGGGAGCGCTCGCCGATCCGGAACTGCTCGAAATAGGAGCCCCGCAGCTGCTCGATCGCCGACATTTCCCGCAGCAGTTCGCGCAAACGGTGGGTTTGTTGCGCATGGCGGCTCCATGACAGCCGCACACCTTCATCAACTTCGCGCGTTATGCGATGGAGCTTCTGATATTCCTCGTCCACATGGCGGATCTGCTCTTGCTCATTGGCCGCGTCGATGCCGCCATTATAGAGGTTCCAGCGCATGACCAGATTGCCCTGCAGGTCGCCATCGAAGCCGCGAACCCCGCCCACATCCTCGCCCGCCGAGGCGCGCCCCTCAAGGCCGAGGTTGGGATAATATTTGGACCGGGCCGCCTTCACCAGGGCGGCAGCGGCATCGATATCGGCTTGGGCGAATTGGATCGAGGGGTGGTTGACGTGCGCCTGATCGATGGCGGCGTTCAACGAGCCTGGAATGAGCGACCGGGCGTTGGGCGGAGTGGAAAGAGTGCCCGGCGGCTGTCCCACCAGCCTGATGAAGGCAGCCTCGGCGGCCTTGTATTCCTCCTGGAACTCCGCCAGCCGCGACCTTGCCGCGTAGATGCGCTCCTGCGCCTGCTGCCGGTCGGCGATGCTGATCGTGCCGCCGCCGGCGCCGTCCGATATCTCGCCCAGTATCTTCTGGTGATAGCCGATATTCTGCTTGGCGTGCGCGATGATCCGCCGTGTACGGATCATTTCCAGGTACTCACGGATGACGGCAAGGGCAATGAATTCGGAGCGCTCGCGAACCCGCAGGGCCGCACCGTCTACGCGCGAAGCCTGGCGCTCGATCTCGGCCTGGGTGCCATAGCCGTCAAAAAGCAGTTGTCTCACGACGACGCTCGCCTCCTTGCGGAGAAACAGGCGATCCTCGTCATTGTTGCCGCGGCTTGTGGCGCTATCGCGCATTTCGCCGCCGATGCTGCCTTCGAGATCAAGCCTCGGGCGATAAAGCCCGCGGCCTTGCTCAAGCTCGAACTCGATGGCCGCCCGATTGGCGACGGCCTCGCCGATTTCCGGATTGGAGTCGACCGCGATCGCCACCGCCTCCTTCATGCTCATGGCCTGCGCCAGACCGGCCCAGCAAAAAAGCGCCGCCGCCGCCGTTCCACAGGTAACGAGATACTTAAACCCTGATACGAGCCTCACCGCGCCACCCCTGACTTTTCCCTTGAAAGCGCCCCTTCAAGCTAACTGGTGAATTTATCTAAATATTTGAGCAAAGTCGATTCGAAAGAACCGCGATTAAGGTTAATAGTTAACAACTAGTTACCAAATTGACACAGTGCGCCTTGCTGTTGAGCAAGATCGATGGAAGGCCCTCATCCGGCCTTCGGCCGCCTTCTCCCATCCTGCGGACAGAAGAAGGGGTAAGGGCAGGCTTCAACGGAATGTGCCTTCTCCCGCGCCGTATGCATTGAGAAGGTGTCCGAAGGGCGGATGAAGGCCCTCTTATTCAACTTGCGTCAATGCAACAAAATAGTCTCAAGAACCCCATTCAAATTTTCGTTTCCCAAGACGCTACGCCTATAGCGTTACCCACCAAGCCTCCGGCTCCGCTGTGACTCCAAAGCCGCTGCTTCACCGCTGGCGAAGCTTTGCTTGATTTCGTTCCGCAACAAGTCCATTTTCCGCCGCAACTCGAAATCCCCCAACTCAGGAAAGACATGGCCAAGGAAGAACTGCTCGAATTCGAAGGCATGGTGACCGAACTCCTCCCCAACGCGACGTTCCGCGTGAAGCTTGAGAACAATCATGAAATCATCGCCCACACCGCCGGCAAAATGCGCAAGAACCGTATCCGCGTGCTGGCCGGCGACCGCGTCATGGTCGAGATGACGCCCTACGATCTGACCAAGGGCCGCATCAACTACCGGTTCAAATAATTTTTCCAGATGGCGTCCGCCCCCGTCAAACTTGTGCTTGCCAGCGCCTCGCCGCGAAGGCTCTCGCTGCTCGAACGGATCGGCTTGACACCCGATCTTTTGAATCCCGCCGATATCGACGAAACCTCCCACAAGCGTGAAACGCCCCGCGCCTATTCGGTGCGCTTGGCATCCGAGAAAGCCAAGGCCGCCCTCACCATGCCGCGCGTCACAGCGCTCGGCGGCAACGCCTTCGTGCTCGCCTGCGACACGGTCGTGGGGCTCGGCCGCCGCATCCTGCCCAAGGCGGAATCAGCGAAAGTCGCGGAGGATTGTCTGTGGCTGCTCTCGGGCCGCTCGCACTGGGTTTATTCAACCGTTTGCGTGATCGCCCCCGGCGGGCGCACCTCGACGCGCTGCGTTGAAACCAAGATCCGCTTCAAGCGCCTGTCGGCTGGCGATGTGGAAAGCTATTTGCGTTCCGATGAATGGCGCGGCAAGGCGGGAGGCTACGCCATCCAGGGCCGTGCTGAAGCCTTCGTGCGCTATCTCCATGGCTCGCACTCCGCCGTCGTCGGCCTGCCGCTTTATGAAACCGTGCATCTCCTCGACGGCGCGGGCTATCCCGTCAACCACATCTGGATGACGAGGCCCGCGGAGAGCCTGTGATGGCCGACCCCGTGCGTTTACGCCCCAGGCGGCCCTGTCCCATCTGCGGAAAATCCTCGCTGCAGAAATTCCATCCCTTCTGCTCCAACCGCTGCGCGCAGATCGATCTCAACCGCTGGCTCGGCGGCAATTATGCGATCCCCGTCAAAGATGAGGAGGATGACGATCCTCCCCAGCAATGACCATCCCTCAACGGTCTGCCTGGATATCGACGTGCCGCGTGTCCTTGATGAATAATGTGCCGATGACCAGGGTCATGGCCGCGACCACGATTGGATACCAAAGGCCCGAATAGATGTTGCCTGTTGCCGCCACGATGGCAAACGCCGTCGTCGGCAGGAAGCCGCCGAACCAGCCATTGCCGATGTGATAGGGCAGCGACATGGAGGTGTAACGGATGCGCGTCGGGAACATTTCCACCAGCATGGCGGCGATCGGTCCATAAACCATGGTCACATAGATCACGAGGATCGTGAGCATGAGAATGATCATGGGAATGTTCATGGCGGCGGTATCGGCCTTGGCGGGATAGCCCGCCGCATTCAGCGCCGCGCCGAGATCGGCGGCAAAGGTGTCGGCACCCGGCTGCCCCGCATCCACGGATTGCACAACCGTCTCGCCGATCTTAACCGATGCAGAACCCGCCGGCCCCTCCACATTGCTATAGGGCACGCCCGCCTTGACGAGGGCACTCT
>JBGTJO010000068.1:0-5157 GCA_041745135.1 Aestuariivirga sp.
GCCTTTGACCTTCTATTGCTGCGGTGCAATACATCAATGAACAGAAGGACGTATCATGGCGGATGCAGGCAAGACGGCGACCCTGAAAATCGGCGAGGCTTCGTTGGACCTGCCCGTCAGGTCCGGGACACTTGGTCCCGATGTGGTGGACATTCACAAGCTGTACGGCGACGCAAAGGTCTTTACCTACGACCCAGGCTTTTCCTCGACCGCCTCTTGTGAATCGCAGATTACTTACATCGATGGCGATGAGGGTGTCCTTCTTTATCGCGGTTACCCGATCGAACAGTTGGCGGAACAGGGCGACTTCATCGAGACCTGCTACCTGCTTTATTACGGCGATCTGCCCACGCCCTCGCAGCGGCGCGAATTCGAGCATGCGATTACCCATCACACGATGATCCATGAGCAGATGGCCCGGCTGTTCCAGGGCTTCCGCCGAGACGCGCACCCGATGGCGGTGATGGTGGCGGTGGTGGGCGCGCTGTCGGCGTTCTATCACGACTCAACCGACATCAACGACCCTAGGCAGCGCGAGATCGCGTCACGCCGCATGATCGCCAAGCTGCCGACCATCGCAGCGATGACCTACAAATATCATATTGGCCAGCCGTTCGTTTATCCGCAGAACGATCTCTCCTATGCGGCGAACTTCCTGCGCATGTGCTTTGCGGTTCCTTGCGAGGAGTATGTGGTGAACCCCATTCTCGCCCGCGCCATGGACAAGATTTTCATCCTGCACGCGGATCACGAGCAGAACGCCTCGACCTCACCCGTCCGGCTTGCCGGTTCTTCGGGCGCCAATCCCTTTGCCTGCGTCGCGGCCGGCATTGCCTGCCTCTGGGGCCCCGCTCACGGCGGCGCCAATGAGGCGGCGCTCGAGATGCTGACGCAGATCGGCGATCCTTCGAAAGTTTCGGAATTCATCGCCAAGGTGAAGGACAAGAGCACTCATATAAGGCTGATGGGCTTCGGCCACCGCATCTACAAAAATTACGACCCGCGCGCCAAGATCATGCAGAAGACCGCGCATGAGGTGCTGGGCGAACTTGGCATCAAGGATGATCCGCTGCTCGATGTGGCGCGCGAGCTGGAGAAGGCGGCGCTGTCAGATTCCTATTTCATCGAGCGCAAGCTTTATCCGAATGTGGATTTCTATTCGGGCATCATCCTGCGTGCCTTGGGTTTTCCAACCTCGATGTTCACTGTTCTGTTCGCTCTCGCCCGCACCGTGGGCTGGATTTCCCAGTGGAAGGAAATGATCGAGGATCCGAGCCAGAGAATCAGCAGGCCGCGCCAGCTTTATACCGGCGCGGCCAGGCGCGATTACTTGCCCATGAGTAAGCGGGGCAAGTAGCCGCTTACTTTTTCATGTTTGCTTCGATCTTCTTTGCCTCTTCAAGATGCTTGGCCACCGAATCCCGCGTGGCCGTGAGATGTTTCTTGATCTCGCCGTCGTTGGCAGTCTTGAGAAGCTGGCCTTCGATCCTCTCAAGTGCCTCCTCGTGGCCTTTGATCATGGCCAGAATGTAGGCCTCCGAGAACTCTTTGCCATCGAGGGGAACCAGCTTGGCGAGTTCGCCCGCCCCTTTGACGCGAAGCTTATCGACGGCGGGGGTTTCAAGCGGCGTCACCTTGACCTGCTGGCCAAGCTTCATCGTCTCCTCAAGATGCTTGCCGTGCATGGTGTGCAGCATTTTTGCGTACTCGGCGACTTCGGGATCGAGCTTCTCTTTGCTCGCCGCAATCGCCGCCACGATTTCGTTTTCATCGACCGCGCCGACAAAGCCCAAGACTTCTCCGTCTTCCTTGTCGCCCTGGATTTTGGCCATGCCCTCCGGGCGCTTGGAGGAACCCGGGATCACCGGGACATCCACGAAAGCAACGGCCTCGCTCTCGGGCTTGAACTGAAGCTCTGTCACATAAGCCGGGTTTTTGCCTTTCATGTCGGCAACGACGTGCTTGCCGAATTCCTCGCGGGCCTGCTCCGCATTCAATTTACCGGTCACGATGTCGTGAGCGAGATTGAGAGTGAGGATGTTGTGGCCTTCAAGGTCGCAACGCGCCGACATCTCGCCCTTGGTGCGGTCGAAAGTCAGGCTGCCGTCATAGGCCGATAAAGCTTCGGCTTTCTCCGCTGGAACGGCGTAATTGATGGTGTGCTCCATGTAGTCCATGTGCGGCTTGGGAAAATCATGGTGATGTTCGGCTTTGGTGACGGTGATGAGCTTATAGGGGCCCTGGTTGTGCCAGATCAGCTGCTCGGAGGTTGCTTCCTGCGGGACACCATATTTTTCCAGCATCTGCTGGGCTCCAAGCTTCGGCCGGTTGGGCCAGTCGGCAAGGATTTTCTCGACAGCGGCGCGGTCGGCCTCTTTCATGGCGCTGAGCGCAGGGTTTGGCGCGGCGGAGTGGATAGCCAAGGACAGGACAGCGGCCATGGCACTTGTTGCTAATAGTTTCCGGCTATTGGTCATCGTGCGGCTCCTTCAACTCTTGGGGTTGCGACGGCACATCGGGCCGTTAAGCTGGTGAACGGCCATAAGTGGGGTTGGTTCCTGATGGACCGCAGGAGATCAGCATCGCGGCCAAGCGATCGAGAGCCGCTCTCGTCCTCTTTATGTCATCCCGGCGAAAGCCGGGACCCACGGTAAACAAGGTACGGACTCTCGCAGAATCTTCACGCTGATCGGTGGGTCCCGGCTTTTGCCGGGATGACGGATGGAGGGGAGATAAGCCTACGCTCTGCGTACCGCCGGGATGACGGATAAAGCGGTGCCTTAGGTTGCACGCTCGTTCATCAGCATGGCGCCGATTTCGGCTTCGGCGACTTTCTTGCCGTCGACATGGGCTTCGGCCCAGTATTTCCATACGGGCGGGCGCTTGTTGCCCAGCTTTACGTGGAAATGCACGGTATCGCCGGGCACTACGGGCTTGCGGAAGCGCGCCTTGTCGATCGACATGAAGAAGACGAGCTTGCCCGCATGGGCATCGCCCAGATGGTTGAGCACCAGGGCGGCGGCCGCCTGCGCCATGGCTTCGATGAGGAGAACGCCCGGCATCACCGGGTGGCCGGGGAAATGCCCCTGGAAGAAGGGTTCGTTGATGGTGACGTTCTTGATGGCGGTGCCGCTCTGCTCCCCGTCCAAATTTATCATCTTGTCGATCAGCAGGAAGGGATACCGGTGCGGCAGCAGCTTCATGATGCGCGCGATGCCGGCACTGCCCAGGGTCTTGTCGCCGGTATCTTGGGGCATTGCCAGTTCCTCAAACGGAGCGGACGGCCGAAAGGACCGTCCGCTGCATTCTAGCCGGTGATTTGGTTTCGTCTAGAAGCGAGTTCCGATGGAGAAGCGGAAGAACTCGGTTTCGTCGTATTTGGCCTTGGCCAGCGGATAGGCGGCCTCGAAGCGCAATGGTCCGAAGGGCGATTGCCAGATGACGCCGGCGCCCACCGCGGCGCGGAACGCCATGGTATCGAACACCGTGCAACCCTTGCCCGTCTTGCAACTGCCCTCGCCCTCCGAAAGGCTTTTCTCCTCCGTGCCGAACACGGTGCCGAAATCCGAGAACACGGCGCCCTCGATGCCCCATTCTTCCGGCAGGCCGACGGGGAAGGTCACCTCCACGGTGCCGATGGCGTAGGTCTGGCCGCCGATCGCATCCCTGTCGCCGTCATTGGCGCCCTGGCGCGGGCCGACGCCCGAGGCGGCAAAGCCGCGGAAGGTGTCCGAACCCTTGTAGAAACGGTCCTGGAGCGGAACCTTATCGCTATTCAGCGACTCGATATGGCCGGCATTGGCTTCAAGCTTGAGGATGATCGATTCCTCATAGACCGGCAGGAAATACCAGCCATGGCCTTCAACACTTGCCGTATAAACGTCCCCGCCCAACCCGGCCACTTCGGTTTCGATCTGGCCCCGGAAACCATTGGTGGGGCGGACCGGGCTATCGAGGTTGTCCCAGGTATAGGTGGCGCCGACGAAGGATTTGAGAGAGCTTCCTTCGCTGTCAATGACCGCCGGTGAAGCATTGTCCTTATCGATCCCCTCGATCTCGCGGTAGACGATGCCGTATTTCAGGCTGAGCGATGAGTATTCGTCGAGATTGAACCCGGTGCGGAGCGCGCCCCCGATTTGCTCGCTTCGATAGGAGGATGTTTTCCTGTTGTCGGTGCGCGTGGCGAAAACGTCGACGCCCGCTGAAATGGGCAATCCCATGAAATAGGGCACGGTGTAGCTGAGGTCGATTTGCTGGCGCCTGAAGCTTGCCGAGGTATTGAGCTTGACGTTGTGGCCCTTGCCCAGGAAGTTGCGCTCCTGCAGCGAAACCGAGCCGACCACGGTCTCCGTCGTCGAGTAGCCGATCGAGAAGTTGATCGAGCCCGTGGATTTTTCCACGACTTCGACGATGAGCACGATCCTGTCGCCGGCCGAGCCCGGGTCTTCGCGGAAATCGATCTTCTCGAAATAGTCGAGGCTGGTGAGGCGGCGGCGCGCCCGGTCGATGAGCACGCGGTTGAAGGCATCGCCCTCGAACAGCCGCAACTCACGCCGGATCACTTCGTCTTCGGTGCGCAAATTGCCGACGATATCGATACGCTCGATATAGGTGCGGGGGCCCTCGACGATATTGTAGGAGATGTTGAGGCTGTCTTGGCCTTCGTTGCGGTCGATCTGCGGATTGACCTTGGCGAACACAAAGCCCTGGCGTGCCGCTTCAAGTGTGAGATTCTCAACCGTCTTGTCCACGAGGCTGGCGTCGTAATGGTCGCCCACTCCGGTTTTCACGCCCTCGCGCAACAGCTCCGGGTCAAGGGTGGCCTGCCCCACATTCACCACCACATCGGCGACCTGGTAACGGGGGCCCTCCTCCACAGTGAATACGATGACGAAGCTCTCGCCATCATCCGTCAGGCTGGCATCGGCGGCGATCACCTTGATGTCGGCAAAGCCGTTTTTGAGATAGTAGCGCCGCAGCAGCTCCTTGTCGTATTCGACGCGGTCGGCATCGTAAGTGTCGTTGCGGCTGAAGAACTTCCACCAGCGGTGCTCGGCCGTGCCGATGACGCTCTTGAGGTCGCTGTCGCTGAAGCTGGTATTGCCGACGAAATCGACGGACTTAACCGTCGTCTCCACGCCTTCGGTGATCTCGAAG
>JBGTJO010000069.1:0-21097 GCA_041745135.1 Aestuariivirga sp.
CGCGAGGGGCCGGGCACCGCCAGATGCAAGCGTTACGGCCTCCATGGGCAGCGTCGAAAATCGCCCCGCCGCGATAAGTTGAGCCGGCACGAACTGCACCATGCTCACGGAAAATCCGACGGCTGCGGCGATAGCCATCGCTGCTTTCAGCAATGGCGCTTTCACGCCGGCCCAGAACCGCAAGGCTCCCGCATTGAGACCATGAGCCACCGCCCGGAAGCGCGGGTCGAAGGCGCGATAGGGACCCTTGAGCACGATGAACACATAAGCGAACACCGGGGTGAAATGCGCCATGAACAAACCAAGCGGTGTGCCCGTGAGATGGAGATCGAGAAAGAGCCGGTATTGTCCGCCAGCCACCGCCAGCGCCGGGAATGCCAGGCTCGCAACCGCCGCTGCTGTCATGAGGCGATCCCATCGCGCCGCCGCTGCCTCGAACCAGAGCACCGCAAGACCAAGTGCCAGTGCTGAACTCGCGAGCGCTAAACCTAAGCTGAGAACGGCCGGCGCACCGTCGGAAAGAAGGTTCTGCCAGGCTGCAAGGCGGAGCGTCTCCGGCACAAGCTGCGGATAGGGCCAATATCCAGCGATAGACATGCCAACCAGCGTGAGCAGGACGAAGGAGTAGATCACGATCATCGCCCCCGTGAGCAAAGCAGCCGGGGTTTTCGGCTCGCCCAGCCGCGAGGGACCCGCCGTCATAAAGCCGCGCATTTTCCGGGCAGCGAATGGCACGGCGAAAATTGCAAGCGCGGCGATGGCGGCGAGAATCAGGGTCATCAGCATTGCGCCAGCGCTGCCCCGTCCGTTGATATCTGCGGCCGCATGGTTGAGATCGGCCCAGACGATCACCGCCAGCGTCGGCGGCTGCGTTGGCCCGATCACCAGCGCCATGTCAACGACAGTGACGCCATAGACCCAGACAATCGCAATGGGCCATCGGAGGCGCGGAAGGATTTGCGGCAGCAGGACGCGCAGCCACACGGAACCCGCGCCATGGCCAAGGCTTCGGGCACTCCGCCAGTGTCCCGTCAAGGCTGGCGCCACATCGCCTTGGGCGAGAACGCTCCACATCATGGCGATCAGGAAGGGCGTCTCTTTCAGCGCCAGGCAGGCGATGAGAGCAAGGCCCAGCGGGTCCTGTGCGGTCACCCACTGGGGGGGTTCGCTCCCGCCCACGAAAAGTCTGGCGAGAATGCCGCTCGGCATGATGAGGAATCCAAAGCCGATGGCAAAGGCAAGATGCGGGATGGAAAGCCCTGCGGCGGTAAAAGCCTGCAATCTTTGCCAGCGGGCCGTGCCGTAGAAACCCATGGTCACAAGCAAAGCGGCGGCAAGTGCCAGCCCAAGCCCCGCCGTTCCCGTCCACAGCGAGAGCAGCAGCGCCTTCGGCAATTGCGGATGATGCAGAACCGCGGTCCACGCCGGAAGATCGAATGCAGTCACCGCGAATGCCGCAAGACTAGCCGCCAGCGGCAGGCCCCAGAGAAGCACAACAAGGCCCATGCCTGCGGCCTGCGCCAAACCAGATTTCATGCGCCGTAGCGTTCGAGCCAGGCCGCCTCGATCAACGGCACGAAGCTCGCATGCGGTTCCGGAATGGCGGGCGCAGGCACGCTAACGCCGCCTTGCACCGCGCTCGCGTCAAACAGCCCGGCCTCAGCGGGTGAGAGCTTCGATACGGCGAGCACCGTAGGATCGCCCCACACCTTGAGGTCCGCCTTGCGCGCCTGCGCTTCCGGCGACAGCAGAAAGTTCGCCACCACCTGTGCCGCCGCCTTGGCGCGCGCATTGATGGGGATTGCCACGAAATGGGTGTTGCCGATGGTGCCGTCCCGATGTTGCCAGGCGATCGTCGACGGCGGCAGTTCGCCGGACGCCACGAGGTTGGCGGGCTCATTGGGATTGAAGGTGAGCGCCATCAGCAGTTCGCCATCGGCCAGCATCTGTTTCAGTTGCGCCTGCGATTGTGGAAATTGTTTTCCTTTGCGCCAGAGAGAGGGATGCAGTTGATCGAGCAGCGCGAACATGGGCTCAGCCGCCGCCGTGAACTGATCCTTGGTGACGCTCACCGACAGGATGGTTGGATCGGCAACGGTTTCGACCAGCACCTGCTTCAGAAATGTCGTGCCGTGAAAATCCGGTGGTGCCGGATAGGTGATGCGGCCCGGATTGGTTTTGGCAAAATCGGCAAGCTCCATCATGCTGCCGGGCGGCGTTGAAATTTTTGCGCTATCGCCGAAGAACGTGAGCTGGGCCATGCCCCACGGGCTTTCGAGGCCCTCGACGCCTTCGGCGAAATCAAACAACGTGGTGGGTTTCCCCTCCGTGTCCACATGGCGGTAATTGGGCAGGGTTTCAGTGAAGGGGCCGAAGAGCAGCCGCTCGGCCTTCATGGCGCGGAAATTCTCGCCATTGATCCATACGAGATCGACGGAGCCCTCGGGCTTGCCGGCCTTCACCTCATCGCGCACGCGGCGCACCACTTCGGCCGTATCGGCAATCTTCACATGCTTGAGCGTGATGCCGAAGCGCTCCTGCAGCACGCCGCCCGCCCAGGCGATGTATGCGTTGACATTTTCCGATCCCGCCCACGCATTGAAGTAAACCGTCTGCCCGCGGGCCTCCGCCTCGATGGCCGCCCAGTCCGCTCCCCATGAAGAACGGGCCAACGGCGCGGTGGCTGCGAGAGAAAGAAACCGGCGGCGCGAGAGAGAAAGCAATTGCGGCATCCCTGGAAAATCACATGCTCTCACAGGCGCGCAACAGCGGCAATGCGGGTGGGGGTCAAATCTTCGTCAGAGCTATGGCTGCGGCGTCCCGCCGTTTAGCACGGTTGCGAACATGTCCATGTCGATATTGCCGCCGGAGAGGATAACGCCCACGCGCTTGCCGTGCATCTTGTGCCTTTCCTTCAAAAGCGCCGCGAGCGAAGCCGCACCCGCTCCCTCGGCAAGCGTATGGATGGTGCGATAATAGATACGCATGGCTTCGGCGATTTCATCCTCCGAGACCTGCACGATGCGCTCGGCACCGCGATTGATGACCTCGACCGCATCGGGGTGGGCGCCTCTGACCGCCATGCCGTCGGCAAAGGTCGCCGCGGAATTGGACGGCACGGGCTTCCCCTGCACAAAGGAATGGGCGTAGGTCGGAGCCTTCTCGGAGACCACGCCGATCACGCGTGTTTTCAGGCCCAGCATGTCACGGGCAGAGATGACGCCGCAGATGCCCGATCCCATGCCGATCGGCACATAGACCGTATCAAGCGCTCCCGCCGCCTCGAACAGCTCATGGGCATAGGTGGTAACGCCCATCACCAGTTCAGGCCCGAAGGAAGCGAGAAAATCGAGGCCCCGCGCCTTGGCGATGGTCATCGCCGTATCGCGCGCTTCGTCGAAATCGGCTCCCGCTTCGATGAGTTCGACGCCCAAGGCCCGCATGGCGGCGTTTTTCTCAACCGAATTGCCGAACGGCACGACAATGGTGACGGGAATATCGGCGCGCCGTGCACCAAAACCGATGGACTGACCGTGATTGCCGCGCGTTGCGGTGATGATGCCGTTGGTTTCTCCGCGCTCCTTGCGAAGCTGCATGCTCACCAAGCCACCCCTGACCTTGAAAGCACCGATGGGCGTGTGATTCTCGTGCTTCACCCATACTTCGCAGCCAGTGGCCTCCGCCAACAGCGGCCAGGCATATTGCGGGGTGGCCGGCATCGCAGCGTAGACAATGGCGCGCGCCCGCTCAAGATCGGCCTGTGTAATCATCTTGACTTGCCCAGCGTCACATGTTCCCTGCGCGCACTCTTGCGGGATTGGCGGGCAGGGATCAAGATGGCGGTTGCATTCACTTTCCCGGGCCAAGGCAGCCAGGCCGTCGGCATGGGAAAGACCCTGGCGGAAAATTTTGCCGCCGCGCGCGCCGTGTTCGAGGAAGTCGATCAGGCGCTTGCGCAGAAACTGAGCGTGCTCATGTGGGAAGGGCCGGAAGCTGAGCTGACGCTCACCGAAAACGCCCAGCCAGCGCTTATGGCGGTGAGCATGGCGGTCATCCGCGTCCTCGAAATCGAGCACGGCGTCACCGTGCCGAACACCGCAAAATTTGTGGCCGGCCACTCGCTCGGCGAATATTCAGCGCTGGCAGCAGCGGGAACCTTCTGTTTGTCCGATGCGGCCAGGCTTTTGAAAATCCGCGGCCAGGCCATGCAAACGGCAACGCCCGTGGGCGTTGGCGCCATGGCCGCATTGCTAGGGCTCGATTTGCCTGCCGCTGCGAAGGTTGCAACGGAAGCGGCACAGGGTGAAGTCTGTCAGGCCGCCAACGATAATAGCGAGGGCCAGGTCGTCATCTCCGGACACAAGTCAGCCATTGAGCGGGCACTCGTCATCGCCAAGGAAAAAGGGGCCAAGCGCGCCATCCTGCTGCCGGTGTCGGCGCCCTTTCACTGCGCGCTGATGCAGCCCGCCGCCGAGCGCATGGGGGAAGCGCTCACCGATGTCGCCATGAGGGCTCCGGTGGTTCCGCTCATTGCCAATGTGTCGGCGGCACCGCTTACCGATCCGGCGCATATCCGCCAGAAACTGGTGAAGCAGGTGACGGGCACCGTCCGCTGGCGCGAATGCGTGGGATACATGGCCGCCAACGGCATCACTCAATTTTGGGAATTGGGCGCGGGCAAGGTATTGACGGGTCTTCTCAAGAAAAACGCTCCGCAGGCAACGGGCTTTGCCCTTGCCACGCCGGGCGAAATCGCCACTGCGGTGGCGGACCTCAGGCAAGGATAATTGAATGTTCGATCTGAGCGGCAAGACGGCATTGGTGACGGGGGCAACAGGTGGAATCGGTGCGGCAATCGCCAAGGCGTTGCACGGGGCGGGCGCCACGGTTGCGATTTCCGGAACGCGCGCGGCTCTGCTTGACCAAATGAAAGGCCAGTTGGGCGCCCACGCCCATGCGCTTGCCTGCAACCTCTCCGATGTGGCGGCAGTGGAAAAACTGATCCCCGCCGCGGAAGCCGCCATGGGCTCGCTCGATATCCTGGTCAACAACGCCGGCATTACCCGGGACGGCCTCGCCATGCGCATGAAGGATGAGGATTGGCAGCAGGTGCTTGATGTGAACCTCACGGCGGCGTTCCGGCTGGCCCGCGCCGCCATGCGCCCCATGATGAAAAGGCGCTGGGGCCGCATCATCAACATTACTTCCGTGGTCGCCGCCACCGGCAATCCGGGCCAGGTCAATTATGTGGCTTCAAAGGCGGGGATCATCGGCCTCACCAAATCGCTCGCCCAGGAGCTGGCGTCGCGCAATATCACCGTCAACGCCGTGGCGCCGGGCTTCATCGCCACGGCGATGACCGATGTGCTCAACGACAAGCAGAAAGAAGCAATCCTGAGCCGCGTGCCGGCAGGCCGGCTCGGCATGCCGGAAGAGGTTGCCGCCGCCGTGCACTATCTGGCCTCGCACGAGGCCGCCTATGTGACCGGGCAAACACTCCATATAAACGGCGGCATGGCCATGATCTGAGCGCCCACATTGCCCCTTTTGACGCAAAAGGATTCTGTGGTAGTCAACCGCTGGTGCAGGGACCGTCTAAACAGAAAACAACCAAGGACGATTGAACATGAGTGACGTTGCTGAGCGGGTGAAGAAAATCGTTGTGGAGCACCTGGGCGTGGACGGCGAAAAGGTCAAGGCGGAAGCGAGCTTCATCGACGATCTCGGCGCGGACAGTCTCGACACGGTCGAGCTTGTCATGGCCTTCGAGGAAGAGTTCGGCATCGAGATTCCAGACGATGCGGCCGAGACGATCCAGACGGTTGGCGATGCCGTGAAGTTCATCGAAAAGAGCGCAGCCTGAGAGGGCGGCGCCCACCGCCGCCGGCGGGTTTTACATCGGATGCTTTGCGCGGAGGCAGGAGATGAAAATATCCCGCCGCCGCGTTTTCTTGTGAGGAAGGGGACATCTCGCGCATGCGCCGGGTAGTCGTGACAGGCCTCGGAATGGTTTCCCCGCTCGCTACGGGCGTCGAGGAGACCTGGAGCCAGCTGCTGGAAGGCAAATCCGGTGCGGGCCCCATCAGCAAGTTCGACGCCTCCGACATGTCCTGCCGCATCGCCTGCGAAGTGAAGCGGGGCGACGGCACGGATGGCACCTTCAATCCCGAACAATGGATGGATCACAAGGAGCTGCGCCGCTACGACGATTTCCTGATCTACGCTGTGGCCGCCGCCAAGCAGGCGATGCAGGATTCAGGCGTCGAACTCACAAGCGAAGAGGAGAAATACCGTACCGGGGTGTTGGTGGGTTCCGGCATCGGCGGACTTCCCAGCATCGAGCAAACCACCTTGCTACTCGACGAGAAGGGCCCGCGCCGGGTAAGCCCGTTTTTCATCCCGGGTTCGCTCATCAACCTTGCCTCCGGACTGATTTCCATCGAGTTCGGCTGCAAGGGGCCCAACCATTCCGTGGTAACCGCGTGCTCGACCGGTACCCACGCCATCGGCGATGCGGCGCGGCTGATCGCTTTTGATGATGCTGACGTGATGATCGCGGGCGGAGCTGAATCGGCGATCTGCCGCCTCGGCATCGCCGGGTTCATCGCCTGCAAGGCGCTCGCCACCAAATTCAACGATGCACCCGAAAAGGCGTCGCGGCCCTACGACAAGGATCGCGACGGTTTCGTCATGGGCGAAGGTGCGGGCGTCGTGGTGTTGGAGGAACTTGACCACGCCAGAGCGCGCGGTGCCAGGATCCATGCGGAGATCGTGGGCTACGGCATGTCGGGCGATGCCTATCACGTGACGGCACCCTCTCCCGACGGCGGCGGCGCTTACCGCTGCATGCAGGCGGCACTGAAGCGCGCCGGGCTTCAGGCCCACGACATCGATTATATCAATGCCCATGGCACTTCGACGCCGCTGGGGGACGAACTTGAATTGCGCGCCGTGGAACGGCTGATGGGCAACCATGCCGCTGAACTGGCCATGTCCTCGACAAAATCTTCGATTGGCCATCTCCTTGGGGCGGCGGGGGCGGTTGAAGCGATTTTCTCGGTGCTGGCGATACGCGACAATGTCTGCCCGCCCACCCTCAATCTCGATAATCCGTCGGTTGAGACGCCGGTCGACCTGGTCCCCAAAGTTGCGAAAGCAAGAGAGATCGACACAGTTCTGTCGAATTCCTTTGGCTTCGGTGGCACCAACGCATCATTGGTCCTGCGGCGCTTCGCGGCATAACAAGGAATCGAGATCGAAGTGAACACCGGAGACGGACCGCTTCGGGTTTCGCAGCCCCGGTTTTTCCGGAAGCGGAGATCCGCCACGGCGCGGGTGCTTCTTTCCTTGTTTCTGGCGGCCTTCCTCCTCGCGGCCGCCGGCGTGGTTGCCCTGGTCTACGGCTACCGTGAATACACCCGAGCAGGCCCGCTCGCCGCCGATAAGATATTTGAAATCGAAAAAGGCCTGGGCACGGCGGCCATTGGCGAAAAGCTTGAGGAAGCGGGCGTCATACGCAATGCAAAAGCCTTTTCGGCCGCCGCGTATCTCACCCCCTCGCGTGGCGGCCTGAAGGCCGGGGAATACGAATTTCCTGCAGCCGCCAGCATGCGCGATGTGATCAACCTGCTCGTAAGCGGCAAATCCGTGATTCACAAAGTGGCCATCCCCGAAGGCTGGACCAGCGCCATGGCGATGGGACGCATTCGAGGCCACCAGGTGCTGACCGGCGAGGTGGCTGCACCTCCTCCGGAGGGAGCCATCATGCCGGATACCTATGTTTTCAAACGCGGCATGACGCGAAGCCAGCTTGTCGGCGAAATGTTGACGGCGCAATCGAGGCTGCTCGATGAGATCTGGGCCAAACGCAAAACTGGGCTTGCGATCCGCACCAAGGAGGAGGCGGTGATCCTTGCCTCGATCGTGGAGAAAGAGACTGCGGTCGCCAGCGAGAGACCGCTGATTGCCTCCGTGTTCATGAACCGTCTCGCCAAGGGCATGCGGCTGCAATCGGACCCCACCATCATCTACGGAATTGCCGGCGGCAAGGGCAAGTTGGACCGGCCCCTCACCAAAGCCGACATCACGACGCCCACGCCCTACAATACCTATACGTTCAAGGGCCTGCCGCCGGGCCCCATCGCCAATCCGGGCCGTGCCGCGCTCGAGGCCGTCGTCAACCCGCCAAAGACCGCTTACCTCTATTTCGTAGCCGATGGCAGCGGCGGCCATGCCTTTGCCGCAACGCTTGAAGAGCACAACCGCAACGTCGCCAGATGGCGGGATATTGAAGGCAACGCCGCAAGCGCTCCCGCAGCCGACACGGTGGAAGCTCCGGAGGGAGAGGCCGCGACCGCACCGGGCAAATCGCAAAACAGGCTTCCCGATATCGAAACGCCCAACCCTGCTCCACCGTAATAAAAATGAACCGCTAGTTTTGCGGGCTCCACGCAGGCTAAGGTTTGGCTTCTGATTCTCCAGGTGTCCCATGGCCCTCTTCAGCATGACCGGTTTTGCGCGCGCCGCCGGCGCCATGGATGGCTTGCATTGGCAATGGGAAGTCAAAAGCGTCAACGCCAAGGCCCTTGATGTGCGCTGCCGCTTGCCGGCCGGTTTTGAGGCACTGGAACAGGGCGTGCGGATGGCGGCGGCGGAAAAACTGAAGCGCGGCAGCCTGCAGGTATCGCTCAGCACAAGCGGCGCTGCTGAGGCCGAGACGGTTCAGTTGAACGAAGCGGTGCTGGCACAGGTGCTGAAGGCTGCCGAGCGCCTGCGCCAGCAGGTCGGCGGAGAACCGGTTCGTGCCGACATCATCCTTGGAATGCGCGGCGTGCTTGAAGTTGTGGCGGCGGAACAGGACCCATCTGCAATCGAGCAGCGCAATGCCACAGTTTTGGGGACCTTTCATGAAGCGCTCGGATCGCTTGTTCTTGCGAGGCTAGCGGAAGGGACCCGGCTCCAGGCTGTGATCGCCGCCTATGTCGATCGGATCGAACAGCTCGCCATTGCCGCCCGCGACAATCCTGCCCGGGGCGCCGAGGCCATCAAGCTCCGCCTTTCCGAACAGGTGGCCCGGCTTATGGATGCAGGCGCCGGGTTCGATGAGAACCGCCTGCACCAGGAAGCCGTGCTGCTCGCCACGCGTGCCGACATCCAGGAGGAACTCGACCGGCTTGCCTCTCACGTGGAGGCGGCTCGCAGGCTGCTTGCTTCCAGGGAGGCGGTCGGTCGCGAGTTCGATTTTCTGGCGCAGGAGTTCAATCGCGAGGCCAACACCTTGTGCTCCAAGGCGATCGACAAATCGTTGACCTCGATCGGCCTCGAACTCAAAACCGTCATCGATCAAATGCGCGAACAGGTGCAAAATATTGAATAAGCCGCCACCCTCTACCGAGATCGCCCGGCGCGGGCTGTTGCTGATCATGTCTTCGCCGTCGGGCGCGGGCAAAACGACCCTCTCGCGCCGCCTTCTGGCCGCCGACGGCAACATCACCATGTCGGTTTCGGTGACGACGCGCGCTCCAAGGGCCGGCGAAAACGACGGTACCGACTATCATTTCATTTCAAAAAATAAATTCGCCGAGTTGCGCGATGCAGGCGGTTTGCTCGAATGGGCGGAGGTGTTCGGTAATCTCTATGGCACGCCGCGCAAGCCCGTTGAAGCGGCACTTGCCCACGGGCGCGATATGCTCTTCGACATCGACTGGCAGGGCACGCAGCAGTTGGCTCAAGCCATAAAGGACGATCTTGTCCGTATCTTCATCCTGCCGCCAACGGCCGAGGAACTGCGCGAACGGTTGATTCGCCGCGCCCAGGACACATCCACAGTCGTCGCCAAACGCATGGCGGAGGCCGCGCATGAGATCAGCCATTGGCCCGAATATGATTACGTGATCATCAACCACGATATCGAGGATGCCCACCGGCAGATCACCGCGATCCTGACGGCCGAACGCCTGCGCCGAAGGCGTCGCACGGGGCTTACGAATTTCGTCCGTGAGCTGACCAAAGGCCTCTAGGGCCGCCCATAGTTACGCTCCCAGATCTGTTATCGCCGGATTTATTCCGGCGACCCATCCCTCAACTGGAATCAGTAGTGCAGTGAGAGATGGGTTCCCGGGACAAGCCCGGCAATGACAAAAGAGGGGTGAGGTGCCTGCTCGATAGCTCGATTGAGTGCCGAGCCTAATCCAGCAGTGCTGCAAGCCTGGCGAAGCTGGCGACAGGCAATTGCTCCGCGCGGAGTTGCGGATCGATTCCGGCGCGCTCGAGGAACGCCTTCGGATTGTCCACCAGCGTTTTGAGGCTGGAGCGCAGCATTTTGCGGCGTTGGCCGAATGCCGCCGCTGTTACCCGCTCCAGTGCCGCGATGGGGCAAACAGGGGTGGGCGCCGTGCGCGGGAATAACTGCACGATGCTGGAGGTGACCTTGGGCGGCGGGGTGAAGGCTGAGCGGTTCACGTCGAAGAGCTTGTGTGTTTCGCAGACATGCTGACATAAAACCGAGAGGCGGCCGTAGTCCTTGCTTCCGGGATCGGCAACGATCCGTGCGGCCACCTCCTTCTGAAACATGAGTGTCAGCGAGGAAAACCAGGGCGGCCAGCTTCCGCGGGTCAACCAGCCGATGAGCAGCGGCGTTGCGATATTGTAGGGAAGATTGGCGACGATTTTGGCGGGCCCGCCAACGAGCGAGGGCCAATCGGTTTCGAGCGCATCGCCGGGGATCACGCGAAGCTTGCCCGCATAGGCAGCGGATATCTCGTGGAGTGCATCGATCGCCCTGCTGTCACGCTCGATGGCGATAATATCGTCGGCGCCTTCCATGAGGAGCGCCCGGGTGAGGCCGCCGGGCCCCGGTCCCACTTCGACGATGGTGAAGCCTTCGAGGGGGGCGGCCGCGCGGGCGATGCGGCGCGTGAGGTTCAGATCGAACAGGAAATTTTGGCCAAGGCTCTTCTTCGCCTGCAGGCCGAAACGGGCGATGACGTCGCGGAGCGGCGGCAGCCCGTCCTCAGGCACGCAACAAACCCCGCTTCGCGTCACGCCAAGCTATTGGGTATATTCCGGGTTGCGGTATTCGACGTAAATCTTCTTGCGCGCGTCCTTCAGATAGGTTTCTTCGAAGGCGTCGAATTTTTCATTGATCAGCGCGTTCTCGACCTGCTCGCGGGTGGGCATTTCGAATTTCGGCATTGTCGGGCTGATTTTCCTGGCGCCGCAATAGGCAAGAAGCTGAATGCCGCTCTTGCCGCGCATGGGGCCGATGACGTTCCCGGCGCCCGCCTTCTCCAGCGCGGCCCTCATGGGCTTCGGCAGTTTGGAGGAGTCAGCCTCGATCGGTTTGCTGAATTTCACGTTGTAGACGCCGCTGGCGGCAGCCTTGGCATTCTTGCAGCCCGTGAATTGCTTGGCGACCTGTACGGCTTCGGCCGCGCGCGCCTGGAGCAATTGCGCATCGTTGGCTTCGACTGGCAGGTTGATCTCCATGAGCGTGTAAACGGTGACAGGCCTCATGCGTGGATCTTTTTTGATCTGCTCCATCTGGGCACCCACCTTGAGCTTGATGTCGGCGAACTTGCGGTCGATATCTTCCGGCTTGATGGTGACGTCGTTCCGGTGCTTTGCCGTGATGAGGCGGTTAAAGGCCGTCTGGGCCGCGACATAGCGTTTAAACGTATCGGCGCTGATGCCTTTCTCGCCCAACTGCTTGACGAGTCCTTCCGGCGTCATCTTCAGGCCCTTTGCCACCCGCGCGACCTGCTTGCCGATGTCGGCATCGCTCGCCTCCATTTTGAGACGCTTGGCTTCGGAGAGCTTGATGACATCGTCGATCAAGGATTGCAGGGCTTTCTTGCGGGACGTTTGTTCGTCGGGCGCATCGCCCACGGCTTTCATCAGGCTGATGCGCTGGCTGACGTCACGTTCGGTGATCGGCACGTCATTGACAATCGCCACGACACCGAGGCCTTGAGCACACACCGGTTGAGTGACCGCAATTTGCAGAGAGAATATACAAAACAACGCGACGAAACGCCTGGTCAACGGGCCGGTCATCTCTTCTCAAAACCCAAATCCGCCGCCAATCTTCCCAAGGGTGCGGAATTCGACCGACAGCTGGAGCTTCCGGTCCAGTTCATCTTCGGATGAGTCCTTGAATTCGGAATAGGTGAGTCTGGCATTCATGCAATCACACTCGAACCATATGCCCACATACTTGTCGATGAAAATATCCTCCGGCACGTCATAGCGGAACCCGCCGAAGAGGCTCCAGGAGTCCGCCAACTTATAACCGACATCGCCCCAAACCTGCTCTTCATCATCGGGCCGGCCGTAGATCGGGGCAGCGCTTATATCGGCATAGCTTAGTGAGCCCCAAATGCGGGCTAAAGTGAGGCTGACCGAGCCCTCCTGCGAGTTGATGCGCGAGAGGTCTTCTTCGGCGCGCACCTGATAGGTGAGGTGCAGTTTCTCGTTGGGCTGGTAGGCTATGGCGCCCACGAGATCGGAGGCCGGATCATCGAGGCCGGAGCCCAGGTCGAAACTGTTCTCACCGGCGATATGGAAGGATTCGCCCAGGCTGACGCGCGCAAACCCGCCATTGTCGGCGAGGAAAGTGTACATCGTCCCCGCATTGATCCTGGTTCCGCCCTCGTAGCGGTCAAGCCCCGTGAAGCGATCATGCAGGAACAGGTTGGAGTGATCGAAGTTCAGCGTGATCGCGTCTTCATCGCCGATTGAGGATTCGTCCTCTTCATCGGTGGCGCTGATGATCTGGAACACCGGCGTCAGCACGCTTTGGCCCGGACCATGGCGCGCGATGAAAGGCCAGCGCACGTCCACCCCTGCGGAAGGCAGAAAGCGAGCCGTAGTTTCCGAGTGCGACGGCGCGCCGGGCAGGTTCTCGGTGACATAGACGTCGCCGCGGACCTGCATGAAGGGCGTAATCACCTGGCCGAACCCATTGATCATCTGCTTCTGCCAATGGAGATTGGTGACGCTACGGGTCTGCTCGGTGCCGAGATCGAATTTTCCGACGTTGTCCTCCCGATCCAGCGAATAGGCGCTCGTGTCGAAGCCAAGCTCGCCGCCCAGCACCGGCTCGGCGAAAATATGGCTGGCCGTCACATAAGGCAGCGCCGTGGGCAGCTTGTCCTGATCTTCCTCCTCGAGCGTGGTCTGGTAATGGAGCGCTTTCGCCGATACGTAGCTGCGGTCCCGGAGGCCCACGATATGGGCTTGGCTGGTGATGATGTCCCTGGTGATTTCGTCGTCCTCGGTATCGATGTCATAATCGTCGAGAAACTTTCGGTCGCTCATCAGCGTGCCGTTCCAGCCCCAGGACCAGTAGTCGTTGATTTCGAATGCGCCCTTCGATGTGACAGCGCCGCGCAGCCTGCTTTGGTCGCCGGCGGCTTCAGGATCCAATTGGTAAATCCCGTAACCCCGAATATTATAAATTCCATCGTTGAGCCGATGCCGGAATTCGACGTCGGCAAGGGGCCCCTGCTTGGTGGTCCATCTGGGGCTGAAGGTCAGATCGGCATTGGGAGCCAGCACCAGGAAATAGGGTGTGGTTATGCCGTAACCGTAAACCCCGCTTGAACTAAACTCCGGGAACAGGAAGCCCGACCGGCGTTTTACGCCGGGGTCGGGATAAGCGAAATAGGGCAGCCACAGAACGGGCACTCCGCCAATCTCAAATGTCATATCTTCGTAGTAGATGTTCCGGTCGTTCTGGTCGTGGGTAGCCCTGCGCGCCGCAATCTGCCAGGCGGGCGTGCCATCCTCGCTCACGCACGTCTGGCACGCCGTGTAGGTCACCCGCTCAAACACCGTGATGCCGTCCTGGGTGCGTTTGGCGTATTCGGCGGTCAGGGTTACATTATTGGTCAGAAGCGCCTTGACATGGCGCGCGAAGCCTTCCTTGAATTTCTCGGTGAGCTCCGCGTAATCGGCCTGGATGACATTGCCGTTGGGCTCCCGCAATATGACAGAGCCGTTGGCTTTGAAGCTATCGTTGGCCATGTCATAGACGACCTTGGTGGCGGTCAGCGTGTAGCGGCCATAGACGATTTGAACCCGGCCGGTGGCGGTGGCGATTTTCCGTTTTGCATCGTAGGTGATTCTGCTGGCCACGAAATTGACCCGGGTTCCAGCAGGCGGGGCCTCAAGGAGCGGTTTGACGAATTTGGGTTCCTTCGTCTCCCCCGGGCGGGAGGTGGCCGCGAGTGCGCTGGAAAGGGCGAATCCCGCGGCAATTCCGACACAGGCAAGCACCACAACACCGCAGACAGAACTCCGCAGCTGAGCGCAATATCGCTTCGCGATTGTATTCGGCTTCACCCGACCCCCGCCTGTTTTCAGGACTTGACCACTTATTAACGGCTTTCAACCGGCAGGTGAAGCATTGTTTGAGGGGGGCGGGTGCCCATTGTGGTCAACGCCCGGTTTCGACTAAGTGTTTGCCCTTCCGTACCAGCCCATTGGACCCATCATCCCATGAAAATCAAATTCGCCAACCTTGCCCCGCGCCGTGCGGGCGTTCTGGTCGTGTTCGCCACCGAAGGCGGCAAGTTGGGCGAGGCCGCCTCCGCCGTCGATTCCAACGCCAAAGGGCAAATCGGCCGCGCCATCAAGGCTGCGGCCTTCCCCGCCAAGCGCGATCAGACGCTCGATATTCTGGCGCCCGGTGGTGGATACGACCGGATCATCGTCTACGGCCTTGGCAACACCGAACAGACGCGGACGGGAGATGCAGAGATGGTGGGCGGCGCCATCGCCGGGACGCTGCAAAGTCTCAAGGTGAAGGAAGCGGCGATCGCCGTCGACCTTCCGGAGAAGTTTGGCAGCGCCGCCGAGGCCGCTGCGCAGATTGCATCGGGGGCGCTCCTGCGGGTTTATTCCTTCACCCAATATAAATCCAAAAAGCCCGAAACCAACGGCATCGAGGCGCTGACCATTCACAGCGCGGAGCCGGCGAAGGCGCGCAAGGCCTTTCAGCCTCTGGAGGCTGTTGTCGCCGGCGTGCACCTGGCGCGCGACCTGGTGAACGAACCCCCCAACAAGTTGTTCCCCCTGGATTTCGCCAATCGCGCCAAGCAACTGGCGAGTGATGGCCTCAAGGTCGAGGTCCTGACTCCGGCTCAGATGGAAAAGCTCGGCATGGGCGCCATGCTCGGCGTGGCGCAGGGCTCGCCCCACGAAGCGCGAATCGTGGTGATGCGCTGGGATGGCGGCAAGAAGGGCGAGAAGCCGGTGGCCTTCATTGGCAAGGGCGTCACCTTCGACACGGGCGGCATTTCGATCAAACCATCGGCGGGCATGGAGGACATGAAGGGTGACATGGGTGGTGCCGCCTGCGTCACCGGCCTCATGCTGGCGCTGGCCAGGCGCAAGGCCAAGGTCAACGCCGTGGGTGCCATCGGCCTTGTCGAGAACATGCCGGACGGCAATGCCCAGCGGCCGGGCGATGTGGTGAAGTCCATGTCTGGCCAGACGATCGCCGTGCTCAACACCGATGCCGAAGGCCGCCTCGTGCTTGCCGACGTGCTTTGGTACATCCAGGACCGTTTCAAGCCGAAATTCATGATCGACCTTGCCACATTGACGGGCGCCATCCTCGTGGCGCTGGGCAAGGAGCACGCGGGACTTTTTTCCAACAACGATGAGTTGGCGGCGCGGCTTTCCGAAGCGGGCTACGCAACGGGCGAGAAGGTCTGGCGCCTGCCGCTCACGCCGGAATACGACAAGATCATCGACCATGATGTGGCGGACGTAAAAAATACCGGCGGGCGCAACGCGGGTTCGATCACCGCCGCGCAATTCCTGCAGCGCTTCGTCAACAACGTCCCCTGGGCCCATCTCGATGTCGCGGGGACGGCAATGGATTCCCTCAGGAACGCTCTCAATCAAAGTTGGGCCTCAGGCTGGGGCGTGCGCCTGCTCAATCGTCTGGTGGCGCAGCACTACGAGGGATGATGTGATGGTGCCCAGGGGCGGAATTGAACCACCGACACGCGGATTTTCAGTCGGACTAGGAAGTTATTCAGATTGTCGCTAACCGTTTCAAACTGTCACGTGAATCATTGATCCGATTATCCAATCGGAAATACTCAGCCCCTATACCGGTTCAATTCGTTGGAGTCCATTTCATTCAAGCAACCTCGTCTGCGAAACCCATGCGACACCCGGAAGCGTTCTCCTAAGACCAGAGAGAACCCGATTACAACCTTGGCCACACCAGAATACCTTGTATGAGGAATCACCAGGAAGCCGACCCTCGACCAGTTGAAGGCGATGCGCACGCTCGAATTGCCAAGGAACCGCACGATTGCCACGCCCAACCCCGCCCATATCACGACCGACACGAAGCATGCTTCCGCCAGCACACCTGCCATCCGGCCTGCGTTCAACAAGAGGTCCCGGTGAGTGGTATTTTCTGGTTAGGTCTGTGGTCTGATTTGAAAAAGTGGTGCCCAAGGGCAAAATTGAACCACCACAAGCGAATGTTCAGAAGAGCTATCAGCCCTTGCAGGTTTCCGTCACGATAATAAGCAATAAAGCGCAATACTACCATCCACCCGAAGCTCCGGCCCCACTGGAACTTCCACCACCACCTTCCCAGAGCGCAGTTTTTTGCGTTTTTTTCTCCACCGTGAGCATCAGATAACAATCCAATGTCACTCGTAGCTTTGAAATCATCTTCAACGATGCGCCTATCTCATTAAGCCGTCTAGCAGACGGCTTTTCGGCATAGGCTCGTACTTTTTTGACGAATGTATCAATTTCCTTCTGTGTCAGCTTTTGCAGTTTCTCTTCAATAGATTTCTTGACAATGGTGATATTCATTGGCGTACATCTAAATTGAGCATCATCATCATTCTATCCCTCCATTAAACAATCGGTAGATATCTAATTCAGAAGGTTGTTTTTATTTCCGCGGTTGGATGGATTGAGATCAATGATTTTCTGTTGAGCGAGCATATGTATTCCGAATTTGATGTAGCCGGGACGCTTTTCCCGAACAATATGACAGAACTCGGCCTGATTAATACCGCTTCTCACAATCTCATCAACGGATTTGTTACCAGCACATCGCTTCAGCAACGCCTGTGATTGCATCGAAATAGATTCGATAGTTACGGTCCAACCATCTAGCAGTCGCACAAGCAGAACTTCAGATGGCATATTACCAGTGTAGCGCGGGAGTTCATGTCCGAAACGCAACGCTTTCATCAAACTCCTAAAATCGCCATGGAACTCGTGCATAAATATATCGCGTCTCATGAGAGGTACGTGAGCATCGCAGATTTCGGGGACAACAAATTCGCTATGCGAATTCGAAAGTTTTGCGGTCCTATTTTCCGGCCCCAATCGACAATTGATAGCTTCAATTAAATCGATCAAGGCGCTTAGCCAATGTTGTACATCAGTAGGCAACTCGCCAATGTGGTGCCTCACAGCGGCAAGTAAACTAGTGTTTCGCTGCACTTGTGACCATGCACAATAGTCAACACCGCACTGGTCACGCCAGGAGAGAAAAAACTGAAAAAGATCGACTCCATTCGCGTGAAGCAAAACAAGCACATATCGCAGATGCCATCTTGACTTCATTAAGAAGTCGCGAAAGTCGGAAATGTCCTTGCGATTTAGTTGGGTTGGAACCTGAAGGTATGCTGAAAAAATATGCGGATAAGCTTTAATCAGCTTGGCATCATCGTCATCGGGCAAGTTGCCATTAAATGCGATATCCGAGAGTTCTTTTCCGACTATGAGATCCGTTTCAGACCGTATGGCAATAGGAGTGCCAGGTAACGGCGAGAGGAGGTGTAGTTGTGGCTCAACACTGTCCAGCCTCAACATACTCAAAAAGAAATCCACTGTATGTCGAAAATCTTGTTCGGTCTCTTCAGCAAATCCAGTTATCAGTGAGGCTGTTGCATTCATGCCGAGCTTATCGACATATTGCGCCATTCTGCGAGAATGCTGAACGTCAAGATTTTTTCTTATTATGCTTTGCAAACGTTGGGAGCCGGTTTCTACTCCGAAAAACACACCACTACATCCAGAATTGTGCATCAACTCAAGCAATTCTTCGTCGACCCTATCGGTTCGAGCACTGCACGACCATGTAAACTCTGAATTTTGGTCGAGCAGGTACTGGCAGAACCCTACAACTCTTTTTCTATCGACCGTGAACATGTCATGTACTAGTTCGAAGTCTGTGACTTTGTATTGCTGGTTCACCTTGATCATTTCGTTGAAGACAATATGGGGAGAGCGCAGTCTAAATCTTTTGCTGAAGAAAAGATTCGTACTACAGAATTCGCACGAAAATGGACAGCCGCGCCCCAATTCGAGTGGGAATCGATCAATGTCCACCGCCGCCTCATATAGGTGATAAGCAGGTGAAGCAACGCGGTCTAACTCAGACAATAGTGGAGCGTTCGGTGCCCGAAAAACCTCGCTTGCTTTGCGGTACGTCAACCCCGACACGCTTGTTACATCACCATCAGAGGCGATCGACTTTAGAAGGTTGGGTAAACTCTCATCTGCCTCACCGCGAAGAATCATGTCAATCCATGGAAACGCATTCATTGTCTCAAAATCAACAACTGAAGCTTGGGGGCCGCCCAATAAAATTCTTGAAGAAGGCACCATATCCTTGACCATCCGCGCTAGACGGACAGTCAGGGGATAACTGGAGCAAATTGTACTAAATCCAAAAACATCAGCGCGTGTTGAGACTAAACTTTCAATGAGGTGCGGCACAAAGTCCTGCTGTCGACCCTGCTCAACTGTTGCCATATACCCCAAATCTGGGTGAACAACTTTTACAGTATGCCCCGCTCTTTCTAGAGCGCCAGCCAATACAAGTATTCCAAGGGGAGGGTATAGGCCAAGTTTCCTGAGCGGTGAGATTCCTTCGCGGTCAGCTTGAAAGCTTGTGACAATGGGAGCGCTAATCAGGCACACCTTCATCACATTCTCCAATTTTCAGCATCTCACGAAATGCGGAGTATCAAACTGTGGCCGGGGGCGGTTCCCCTGCCCATGAACTGTTTCTAGTGATTACAATCAAATCCAAATCAAAATAACAGCTGCAGTTTCATCAAGACGCTTGGTCTTGATTAAATTGGCCTTGAACTCGTCTGCATATTTCTTTGCGTCGACTTCACTTATCCCTAATGATTTTGGGATGGTAATAACCATCTCCTTGCCGGTTCCCTTCCCTACACTCGTGCCTGTCATGATGTAGTCCTCTCAGGATTGGAGCTGACGATTACTTAGCGGAACAAAGTTCTTACAATACCAATGGCTTGTCAATAGGGAACGCCGTAGTGTTTAGTTTCTATCTTCGCTGAAGTCATTCGCACATACAATGTGCCGGCTTCGCCAAGAGCCTCACTCCATCCGCTCGCTGGACAAAACCCGCACCGTCACCCTTGATATGAGAATGAGACGAAAAAAACCCTAGCCCCGAAATCTGTTTGTTCCTCCTTGAATAAAAAACCCAGCGCCCGTTACCGAACAGAATACCGATTGAAGTTCGTCCTCAGCACCCAAGAAAAATTCATTGCCTAAGCTTTCAGGCTGGGGCGTGCGCCTGCTCAATCGTCTGGTGGCGCAGCACTACGAGGGATGATGTGATGGTGCCCAGGGGCGGAATTGAACCACCGACACGCGGATTTTCAGTCCGCTGCTCTACCAACTGAGCTACCTGGGCATCCGGAACACGCGCTGTATATGAGATGGAACTGGCTGTTGCAACAGCAAGAGGCTCGGCGATAGTCTAGGGTCGTCCTAAGCCAACGAGGAAAGCCCATGACCGATGTGACAGCGCCGCGCGAAGGCAGTCTTGACCAGAGCAAAACGACAGTTGTCTTCGCCTCCTCGCTGGGGACGGTTTTCGAGTGGTATGATTTCTATCTGTACGGATCGCTGGCCGTCATCATCTCCAAGCAGTTCTTCTCCGGCGTCAATCCGACGGCGGCCTTCATCTTCGCGCTCGCAGCCTTTGCCGCGGGTTTCGCGGTCCGGCCCTTCGGCGCCATCATCTTCGGGCGCCTGGGCGATCTCGTGGGCCGCAAATACACCTTCCTGATCACCATCGTCATCATGGGCGTGTCGACATTCGCGGTCGGCCTCCTGCCCAACTATGCCGCGATCGGTGTCGCAGCGCCCATCATCCTGGTGGCCTTGCGCCTGTTGCAGGGTTTGGCGCTCGGCGGTGAATATGGCGGTGCCGCCACCTATGTCGCCGAACATGCGCCTCCCGGCAAGCGCGGCCTTTATACGAGCTGGATTCAAACGACCGCGACGCTGGGCCTCTTCCTTTCGCTGCTCGTCATTCTCGGATGCCGCACATGGCTTGGCCCTGAGTTCGACACCTGGGGCTGGCGCATTCCCTTCCTGCTGTCAGCCATACTGCTTGGCATCTCCGTCTATATCCGGCTCAAGCTCAATGAGTCGCCGGTGTTCCAGCAAATGAAGGACGAGGGCAAGCGCTCGAAGGCGCCGCTGACCGAGAGCTTCGCCCGGTGGGGAAATCTCAAGATCGTCATCCTGGCGCTTGTGGGTTTGACCGCGGGCCAGGCCGTGGTCTGGTATACGGGCCAGTTTTACGCGCTGTTCTTCCTCACGCAGACGCTGAAGGTCGATCCCGTCTATGCCAATCTGATGATCGCGGCGTCCCTTGTCATCGGCACGCCGTTTTTCATCTTCTTCGGCTGGCTTTCCGACAAGATCGGGCGCAAGCCCATCATCATGCTGGGCTGCCTGCTGGCGATCGTCACGTATTTCCCGATCTTCAAGGCGATCACCAGTTATGCGAATCCGGCGCTGTTCAATGCGCAAGCCACCTCCCCCGTGGTGGTAACGGCCAACCCCGAGGAGTGTTCCTTCCAGTTCAATCCGGTCGGCACCTCGAAGTTTACGACCGCGTGCGATATCGCCAAGAGTGCCCTCGTCAAGGCGGGCGTGCCCTATAGCAATGTGGAGGGGCCGGCGGGTTCTGCATCGGTTAAGATCGGCGAGACGGTTGTGCAATCCGTGGATGCGGGGCAGCCGGGTGCCGACACCTTTGCCGCCGATCTCG
>JBGTJO010000070.1:0-7192 GCA_041745135.1 Aestuariivirga sp.
AACGTCGATATCCTTGCGCCCGGATTCAAAAACGGCGCGGAGAATATTGCGGCCGATGCGGCCAAATCCATTGATTGCGACACGTACCTTCATGGGCAGGTCTCCATCTTATTCGGAGCGCCGTTATAGAGAATTTGGCGCGAGGCGGAAGGGGGAGCTGCCACGACATAATTGCAGGTCTTGCATAAGGCGCAAGAACGGGGTTGGTACGCCGCCGATTGGAGGAATCATGGCGGAACCGGGAATGGTGATCGTGGGCGCCGGCAGGGCAGGGGCCCGCGCGGTGGTCGGCCTTCGCGAACATGGCTGGCAGGGACCAATCACGCTGATCGGCGAGGAAACTCTCCCGCCCTATGACCGACCGCCGCTCTCCAAAGCTTCGATCACCATCGAGACTGATCCCACGCCGGTCTTGCTTCTCGATGAAGACACCATCACGTCGCTGGGCGCCACCTGGCTCGGCGGATCGCCCGTCATCTCTGTCGATCGCGCCAAAAAACAAGTCAAGCTGGCGGATGGTCAGGAGGTCGCCTACGAAAAGTTACTCCTGGCCACCGGCGCCAAGCCCCGGAAGCTCACCATACCGGGCGCCGAGCGCGCCCTGCTGCTGCGCGATTTCGCCGATACCCTGGCCCTCCGCGTCGTGTTCACCCCCGGCGCTACGATTGCCATCATCGGCGGCGGCTTCATCGGCCTTGAACTCGCATCAAGTGCCGCCAAGCGGGGCTGCCGGGTCACGGTGATCGAGGCCTTGCCGCGCGTTTTGCTGCGGGGCGTCCCCCCACAAATCGCTGAGGTTGTCACGGCCCGCCATGCGGAAGCTGGCGTCACAATCATCCCCAATGCAAAAATCTCCACGATCGGACCGGATAGTATTACCCTCGAGGGTGGCCGTCGCATCGAGGCGGAAATTCTCGTCGCCGGCATTGGTGCGGCGCCCGCCGTCGGCTTGGGCGAACAAGCCGGTCTCGCCATGGATAACGGCATCGCCTGCGACGACCGCATGCGCACCAGCGATCCCCATATTTATGCCGTAGGCGATTGCTGCTCCTTCCCCCATCCTATTTTCGGCAGACGCCGCATGCGCCTTGAAGCGTGGCGCAGCGCCCAGGATCAGGCCGCGGTCGCCACAGCGAACATGGCTGGTGGCGACAAGCGTTTCGAGGCCGTGCCCTGGTTCTGGTCCGACCAATACGATCTCAACCTGCAAATCACCGGCGCTCCGGAAGATGGCAGCCGCATCATCACCCGCCCCCTCAAGGACGGCGCTTTCATCCTCTGCCACCTCAAGGACGACGGCACCTTGGTCGGCGCCAGCGGCATCGGCAAAGGCAACACCATCGCCCGCGACATTAAGATGCTGGAGCTGCTGGTCGGCAAGCAAGCCAAGCCCGCCGAGACGTCCCTTGTCGATTCCGATTTTCAACTGAGGACTTTGTTGAAGGGCTAGTTGTTATTCCTCACCCTGAGGCGCCCGGCGCAGCCGGGCCTCGAAGGGTCCTCTTCCGAGCGTGGTGGCCATGCTTCGAGGCTCGCTCCGCTCGCCTCAGCATGAGGATATGTGCACATTGACACTCCCGCAAAACGCTTCCTAAGTGTTCCGGGCTAAGGGAGACAGCAGTTGGCGGTATCGCTTTTGACGGCGGGGGAACGGCGGCGGCCCTGGCTGTTGCTATCCCCTACACTCGCCGCCCTGACGGCCCTGATGATCGTGCCGATCATCGTCATGTTCGCCTACACCTTCTACACATTCCAGACGGCTGGCGTCGAAACCTCCGAGTTCAACACCGGCAACTGGTCCGAATTTTTCTCCGATTCCTATTATCATCACTTCCTGTGGAAGACCTTCCGCATCTCCGCCATCACCGCGATTCTTTGCGCGCTCATGGGCTATCCGCCCGCCTATTTCATCGCCATGAGTGGCTTCCGGCATAAATGGCTGCTGCTGCTCCTGCTCATCGTGCCGTTCTGGATTTCCTTCACCATCCGCACCTTCTCGTGGATTCATATCCTGGGCGAGCAGGGCGCCATCAACGCCACGCTGATGGGGCTCGGCATCATCGCAGATCCCTTGCCGATGCTCTACAATGAAGGCTCCGTCATCATGGGCATGATCCACTTCCTGCTGCCCTATGTCATCCTCAACATCTATGTGAGCCTCGAAGGCATCGACCGCAATTTGATTTCAGCGGCCCGCACCTTGGGCTGCACCGGCTGGCAGGCGTTCCGCGAAGTGACGCTGCCCCTCTCGCTGCCGGGCCTTGGCGCCGGACTGCTGCTGAGTTTCGTCCTTGCCGCCGGTACCTATGTGACGCCGCAGATCCTGGGCGGGCAGGGCGAAGCCCTGTTCGGCAATCTGATCTTCAGCACCATCATGCGCGAATTGAACTGGCCCATGGGCTCGACGCTGTCGATCGTGCTGCTCGTTCTGCTGGGCTTCCTCGCGGTCATCTACAGCCGCTACATGGGCCTCTCCACCATCTTCAAGGGTTTGAGCCGATGAGAGGCGATGGCGTCTGGGGTTGGCGCGCGGTGCAGCTCATCACCGTGCTGGTCTATATTTTCATGTTCGCGCCCATCATCGCGGTGATCATCCTCTCCTTCAACGCCTCACGTTTCGGCGGCTTCCCGCTCACCGGTTTCAGCCTGCAATGGTATGACAGGCTCATGGAGAACGATGCCGTGGTCAGGGCCTTCACCACATCCCTGTGGATCGGCGCTCTCACCGCCGTCATCTGCACCGTTCTCGGCATCATGGCGGCGCTGGCGCTGGTGCGTTACGAATTTCCTGGCAAGCCGTGGGTCAATTCGCTGATTGTGGGTCCCGTTCTGGTGCCGGAAACGGTGTTGGGCGTCGGTCTTCTGCTCACCAACCGCTGGATCGGCTCAAAACCCAACTTCCTTCTCCTGTTGTGCGGGCACGTTCTGTTGTCGCTGCCCTATGTCGTGCTCATCGTGCAGGCCCGCCTCATCGGGGTCAAGCGCGTCTACGAGGAGGCCGCCATGTCGTTGGGCGCCAGCCGTTTGCAAACCTTCCGCGAAATCACCTTGCCGCTCATCATGCCCGCCGTCTTCGCAGGCCTCTTGCTCGCCTTCACCATTTCGTTCGATAATGTGACGGCCAGCGTGTTCTGGCGCCCGCCGGGCGTCGAGACCATGCCCACACAGATATTATCGATGCTAAAGGTATCCATTAGCCCGGAAGTCAACGCACTGGGCACATTGATGATCCTCGTAACCGTTGGAATCCCGCTCATCGGAGGCATTGCATCGCGCCTCATGATGCAGCGGCAGCGTTGAACAACAAAAGGGAGAAAACGCCATGAAGATGAGTTCGACAAAACGCCTCGAGAGACTTCTCGAGCGCTACAAGGATGGCGGCATGGACCGCCGCACTTTCTTGGGGCTGACCGCCGCCGCGGCCGCCAGCATGGGAGTGAGCGCCAATTGGAGCAGATCAGCACTCGCCGCCGTGAGCGAAGTCCGCTTTGATGGCTGGGGCGGCGTGGTGCAGGAGGCAATCGACAAATACGCCTTCCAGCCCTACACCGAGAAGAGCGGCCGCAAGGTCGTGCAAGGCACCTTCGACGATGAGAACGTGGTTCTCACCAAGATCAAGAGTTCCAACCCCGGCGATTTCCAGATCATCCATTCCTCGGGCGTTGAATACTACAAGAAATATATCGACGGCGGCTGGACCTCGGAGATCAACGAAGCCAACATTCCCAACATGGCGAATGTCATGACCTCGATGATCGAGCCTTTCCGCAAGATGACGCCGAAGCTCTCCTGCGTGCCCTATGACTATGGCACCACCGGCATCGCCTACAACACCAAGGTGATCTCCAAGGAAGAAGCCGAGGAAAAGGGCGCCAACCTGCTGATCGATCCGAAATACAGCGGCAAGATCGGCGCTTATGGCGATATGGTCACCCGCGTCTGGTACGCCTCCCTGCAAACCGGCCAGGATCCCAACAACGCCACCGACATGGACGCGATATGGGCCAAAATTCGCGAAGCCCGCGACATGACCAAGAAATATTGGGGCTCCGGCGCCGAGCTCATGGACCTCCTCGCCAAGGAAGAGATCGTCGTGACCGAAGCCTGGTCCGGCCGCATCGCCGCCCTGATGCAACAGGGAGCGCCAGTCGCCTACCACGATCCCAAGGGCAGCTATGCCTGGATGGAGGACATGCTGATCCTCAAGGGTTCGCCCATGACCGAATGCGAGGAGCTGGTGAACTTCATGCTCGATCCCGCAACCGCCATCGCCGTCGCGGAGGGACAGAACTATCCGCCCTCACTCGATCCGAAAAAGGTGAAGCTCACCGAAAAGATCGAAGCGCTCCCCGCCTTCGATCCCACCGGCGAGATGAAAGCGCTGACCTTCGCCGATCCAAACTACTGGGCCGCCAATACGGACGCCTGGACGAAGGAATGGGGCCGCATTCAAAACGGCGGCTAAGCGGATTGACTGACGTGCGCACAACTTCCCCTTCCCCCCTCGCGGGGGAAGGTGGACTCGCGTCAGCGCGGCCGGATGAGGGGGCCTCTCCAGCCGTCGAACTCCGCGGCGTAACGCTCCGCTATGGCCTGTTCACCGCAGTCGAAAACGTTTCGCTTTCAATTGACAAGGGGTCATTCGTAACCCTGCTCGGCCCCTCCGGCTGTGGCAAGACCACGATCCTGCGCTCGCTTGCGGGATTGGTCACGCCCACCTCGGGCGAAATCCACATCGCCGGCCGGCAGGTGAACGACATCCCCATCCACCAGCGCAACATCGGTCTCGTATTCCAGAACTACGCGCTGTTCCCCCACAAGACCATCCACGACAACGTCGCCTTCGGCCTCAAATACCGCGATGTCCCGAAGAGCGAGATCGCCCGCAAGGTGAAACGCGCCCTCGACATCGTGCGCCTGCCCGGCGTGGAGAAAAAAGTCCCCTCCGAACTCTCCGGCGGCCAGCAGCAGCGCATCGCACTCGCCCGCGCCATCGTCATCGAACCCGACGTGCTTTTGCTCGATGAGCCGCTCTCCGCCCTCGACGCAAACTTGCGCGAAGAGATGCGCACCGAGATCAAGACCATCCAGCGCGAAGTCGGCATCACCACGCTTTTCGTCACCCACGACCAGGAAGAAGCCTTGGCCATGTCGGACCGCATCGTGGTGATGAACCAAGGCGTGGTCGAACAGGAAGGAACGCCCGAGGACGTCTACAACCAACCAGCCTCCCGCTTCGTCGCCAGTTTCCTCGGCCAGTCCAATCTGCTCGAAGGCGTGGTGAAGTCGATCAAGAACGGCGAAGCCAAAATCGCGCTCGAAGGCGCCGCTGACATCGAAGCAGCCGTCCCCAAGGCTCTGAAGCCCGGCGACGATGTGACGATTGTCGTCCGCGCCCAGAAAATTCTTGTGGGCCACCCCACCAAAGGCCTCAACAGCATCAAAGGCACGGTTCTCACCACCGCCTATCTCGGCGGCACTGCCTCCTATGTGATCGAAGCCGGCCCTCTGCGCCTCAACGCCATCAATCCCATCGCCGGAAAAGTCTACCGCGAGGGCGAACACGTAACCTTAAACTTCGCCCCGGAGGACTGCGTGGTGCTGGACGAAACGGGCCGGCGGATTGAGTGAACTTTATTTCTTCCGTTCCCGGCGAAACCCGGGACCCATTTATCGCGCGAAGACTCTCTAGCCCAAGCGTTCGAGGGAGTTCCCGCTTGTGGATAGTAGTAAGAATTGCTACTTTGCCTTTATGGCCAAGGTCGAAAAGATCAGCGTTGCCCTGCCGCCCGAGATGGTAGGCCTTATCAAGGAGGCCGTCGAAGGCGGCACATATTCTTCCTCCAGCGAGGTGATCCGCGAGGCATTGCGCGATTGGAAGGAAAAGCAGGAACGCAAAACCCTTGCCGTCAAAGAGTTGCGGCGCATTTGGCGTGAGGGCCTGGCCAGCGGCCCTGGCCGCTTCGGCTCCGTAGAGGAAATTAAGGCCGAAGCTCGCCGCCGATTTGAAGGTGGAATGCGGAAGGGCTGATGACGCGCCTCAGCGTCAAGCTAACAGCGCGAGCGGAAGACGATATTATCGATATATGGTTCTCGATTGCCCAAGACAGCCTCATCAATGCTGATCGCTTTGTGGATGCCTTGAACGAGCGGATCGGCGCGCTTTCCGATTATCCTGAACGCGGCGCGGCGCGCCCCGAGATCGGTAAAGGAGTGCGACTCCTTGTCGAAGGAAATTACCTAATCCTGTACCGCATAAAGCCGCCGGGCGTGGAGATCGTTCGTGTCGTTCACGGAGCAAGAGATTTGCGCGGCTTACTGGGAAATTGAAGCTATCCCCGCTGCCCCACCACCATATAATTCACGCCCATATCCCGCGACTTGCGCCACTCGTTTTTGAGCGGGTTGTAAACAACGCCGCTTTGGTCTTTCACGAAGATGCCATTCTCCCCAAGCCAGCCTTTCAGCTCATCCGTTGTAATGAACTTCTCCCATTGATGCGTCCCCTTAGGCAGCCAGCCCAGTACATACTCGGCCCCGATGATGGCAAGGCCGAAAGACTTGAGCGTGCGGTTGATGGTGGCGACGAACATCAACCCATTTGGCTTCAGCAGGGAAGCGCACACACGGATGAAGGCTTGCGGGTCGGTCACATGCTCGATCACCTCCATGTTGAGGATGACGTCGAACTGCTCACCCCCCAATTCTTCCGCCGTTCCCATGCGATAATCGATGGCGAGCTCTTGTTCCTCGGCGTGGACCCGGGCCGTGTTGATATTCTTCTCCGCCGGATCGACACCGACAATCTCTGCCCCCAGCCGCGCCATAGGCTCGCTCAGAAGTCCGCCGCCGCAGCCGATGTCGAGAAAACGCAAACCCTTGAATGGCCGCCGCTCAAGGGGATCGCGCGCAAACCGGGCGCACACCTGCTCCTTGATATATTGCAGGCGCACCGGATTGAAGACATGCAGCACGCCGAATTTCCCCTTCGGGTTCCACCATTCGGCGGCCAATTTCGAAAATTTTTCGACTTCGGCTGGATCGAGGCTTAAGGCTGCGGTCATGTAAGGTTCCGTTTTCCGCTCACAATATTGCATAAGGCGAGGCCCTCATCTATGAGGGACCCCGCACGCAATCCGCAAAGGTTAACAGAGCGAATTTGGCCGCGAGCACAGCGGCGTGGGAAGGGTTT
>JBGTJO010000071.1:0-8701 GCA_041745135.1 Aestuariivirga sp.
GTCACCAAGGGCAAATACATTTTTTGCCTGCCGGGCTCTCCCGGCGCCTGCCGCGACGGGTGGGACCACATCCTGAAAGCGCAGCTCGACTACCGGCACATGCCGTGCAATTTCGTGGAAATCATGCCGCGGCTGGAAGAACATCACCGCAAGGCTTGATTTTGCTCACAGGCTCGTGAGCGAAACCGACGCCGGACATATTTGCCGGTGATCGACAGGTGATTCAAACCTCACGGCAAAGGTTCAAACGGCTGATTTAAATCAAGAATTCTTCTCGCCGTTTTGTCATGCGGCTTGATTCGATTTCCACGCTGGAGTCGCTAGATTCATCACATCGGAAACGCGATGACCGCGGATCCACCAACTGAAGAAACCCTAAACAGGAGATACAAATGACCAAGATCGTTCTTTCCGTTCTCGCCCTTGCCGCGCTGTCGACTGCCTCCTTCGCGGACCGCAATCGCGAAGATTTCAGAACCTCCAACGGTGGCGTCGTCATCGAAGCCGCCGGCCTTGCCGTCTATGGCGGCAGCCAGGGTTCCATGTCCGGTTTTGAAGGCAATCAGAGCGGCCGCTAAGCAACCGCTTTTACCTCCTCTCAGGGCTGGGCTTTTCGCCCAGCCTTATTTTTTGCGCACGGTTTTGTGAGTAAAACTGTTTTATGGTGATCAACATTTGACTTTAAAGCCGACGCCGATCTGTAACCTGCTGTTTTACATTAAAATCCCGACTCGCAATTCTGTCATGCGGCTTGATTCGATTTACCTGCTGAAATTCATACATTCAGTCCATCGGAAACGCGATGAACGCGGATCCACCAACGAAGCAACTCAAGCAGGAGTCTACAATGACCAAGCTCATTCTCACCGTTTTCGCCGTCGCCGCTCTGTCGACCGCCTCGTATGCGGCCCAGTTCAGCCAGTCTGCCCGGGATAACGCCGGCTTTAGCGCTCCCTATGACAACGACCATCAGGGCCGTGGTGGCGGTAACCGCGGCGGTCGCTAAGCTCAAATTCGAACCCACGAAGGCTGGGGTCTTTTTCCCCAGCCTTTTTATATTCCTATTGTTCTTGATTTGTTCCCAGCTCTTTCTTATATTGCAGGGATGCCGACTCTCATCGACAAGCGCCAGGCTGCGGCCATCGACATCGGGCGTCCCTACCCCGGGCGGCTCACGGCTGTGCAGCCGCAGATGCGCGGCCGTGGCGCTCGCAATAATCAATCGGGGCGCTTCGAGAAGCAGGCCCGCGTCCTCTTCGATGACGGCTGGGATGTGCTTGAGGATTTGCCGCCGCTCAAGACCCAGGTGTTCATCGAAACGCCGAAAAAGATTCTCACGCGCAACGAATCGCCGGATATTTCCTTTGACCGCTCGATCAATCCCTACAAGGGTTGCGAGCATGGTTGTTCCTATTGTTATGCGCGGCCCACCCACGCCTATATGGGCCTGTCCCCGGGGCTCGATTTCGAAAGCAAGCTCTTCGTCAAGAGCAACGCGGCGGAGTTGCTGAGGCGGGAACTGTCGGAGCCCGGCTATACGCCCCGCACCATCGCGCTTGGCGCCAATACGGACCCTTACCAGCCCATTGAAAGGCAGCATCGCATTACGAGGCGCGTGCTTGAGGTGCTGCTGGAGTTCGGCCACCCGGTGGGTATCGTCACCAAATCGGCGCTGGTGCTGCGCGATCTTGACATTCTGAAGCCCATGGCGGAGCGCAACCTGGTGAAGGTGGCGATCTCGGTCACGACGCTTGACCCCAAGCTGGCGCGCTCCCTGGAGCCCAGGGCATCGACACCGGCCAAACGCCTGGGCGCGCTTGAAATGCTGTCGGCCGCCGGTGTTCCAACGACCGTCATGGTGGCGCCCATCATCCCGGCGTTGAATGACAGCGAGATCGAAGCCATTCTGAAATCGGCTTCCGCTGCCGGCGTGAAAGAGGCGGGCTACGTTATGTTGCGCCTGTCGCTTGAAGTGAAGGATATTTTCCAGGAGTGGCTCGCGAGCGAGATGCCGGACCGGGCGGCGAAAGTCATGTCGCTGGTCAAATCGGTGCGGGGCGGCAAGGTCAACGACACGACCTGGGGACGCCGCATGGTGGGCACCGGCCCCTATGCCTGGTCCATCGGGCGGCGCTTCGAAATGACTTGCGCGAGGCTCGGCATCAATCGTAATCGCCTCAAACTTTCGATCGACAAATTCCGCCCCCCGCCGCAACCGGGCGAGCAGCTGACATTATTTCAGGATCACGCCGCATGAACCAAAATGAGAAGGCGCTCGCATTCCAGGCGCTCCACGCCAAACCCGGCATCTTCCTTATCCCCAATCCATGGGATGCGGGCAGCGCCAGGGTTCTTGAGCATCTGGGATTTTCAGCCTTGGCCACAACCAGCTCAGGCGCCGCGTTTTCAATGGCCAGGCGCGATGGGGCTTTGTCGCGCGATGAGACGCTGGCCAACGCCAAAGCCATCGTCGACGCGACGGGCCTTCCCGTATCAGCCGATCTCGAAGGGGGCTTCGGCGCTTCGCCCAAGGATTGCGCAAAAACGATCCACTTGGCTGCGAGTGTGGGTCTGGTTGGCGGATCGATTGAAGATTCCACCGGCGACGCGAGCAATCCGATTTATGCTTTGGAGGCGGCAATCGAACGGGTGCGCGCCGCAGTGGAAGCCGCACGGGCCTTGCCTTTTCCATTCATGCTGACGGCGCGAGCCGAGAATTTCCTGCATGGCAGGCCCGATATCAAGGATACGGTCAAACGTCTGCAAGCGTTTCAGGAAGCCGGCGCCAATGTGCTCTATGCGCCGGGCCTTGGAACGGCGGAGAATGTCCGCACCGTTGTGTCTTCGGTGGACCGCCCCGTTAACGCTCTCATGGATTTGCCGGTTGCCGAGCTTGCAAGGCTCGGCGTCAAGCGCGTCAGCACCGGGGGCGCCCTGGCGTGCGCGGCAATGGGGGCGCTCATGCGAGCGGCTGGCGAAATGCTCAAACTCGGAACCTATGGTTTTAGCGACGAGGCGCCGACCCACGGCGAACTTACCCACATCTTCTTGCCCCGCAGTTGACGATGCCCGAAAGCCCTGCCCTTATGGGGCATGGGAAAGTGGGCACCCGATTCGAAATTCGAAAAGGCCGCCATGGCGCGCGGCGCAATGATGGTCTGCGGCATCGATGAGGCGGGCTGCGGACCATGGGCAGGACCCGTGGTCGCAGCCGCCGTCATTTTCGACAGCGGCAAGAAACCGCCCCGCGGCATCAACGATTCAAAACTGCTGGAACCGGATGTTCGCGAAAAATTGTTCGGCGCAATCCATGAGCGCGCCATGGTGGGCATCGGCATCGCCGATGTCGAACGGATCGACCGTGACAACATCCTGCAAGCGAGACTCTGGGCCATGCAGCAAGCGGTGCTGAGCCTTGCGGCCTTGCCATGCATCGCGCTGGTCGATGGCGACCGCGCGCCAACACTCGCCTGCACTGTCGAAACCATCGTCGAAGGCGACCGCAAATCGCTCTCCATCGCGGCGGCCTCGATCATCGCCAAAGTGACGCGCGACCGCCTCATGGTGGCGCTGCACGAGCAGTTTCCCGATTACGGCTTCGCCCAGCACAAGGGCTACGGCACTGTCGAGCACCAGGCGGCACTGGCCAAGTTCGGCCCCTCGCCCCACCACCGCAGAAGCTGGGCGCCGATCCGGGCGCTGCTTGAAGCGGCGGCTTAAACCTACCCCTTTCCGTCATTCCGGCGAAAGCCGGAATCCCGCTTCGTCACAGCAAATTTAGTTGAAGAATAAGCGGGACCCCAGCTTTCGCTGGGGTGACGGTGCAACGTCAGAACGAGTTCCGTTAACCAATTTCCCTAAATTCGATTCACGGCGAGTCCACGAGGATTCATGATGGCTTCTTGAAGTCAGTGAGTTCGCGTTCGAGGACGGTTTCGCCTATGGGTTTTCAGACACGGCCGGACATCCGGCCGCTGCACAACCGGATCCTGGTGGGGGATTGCCTGGCGGAGCTGCGGAAAATCCCATCCGCTTCCGTCGATCTCGTCTTCGCCGATCCACCCTACAATCTGCAACTCGCAGGCGACCTCACGCGGCCTGACCAGAGCAAGGTCGATGCCGTCGACGATCACTGGGACAAATTCGCGAGCTTCGCCCACTATGATAAATTCACGCTCGCCTGGCTCATCGAATGCCGCCGGACGCTCAAGCCCGATGGCGCGCTGTGGGTCATCGGTTCCTATCACAATATTTTCCGCGTGGGTTCCCTGCTGCAGGATCTGAACTTCTGGATTCTCAACGACGTCATCTGGCGCAAGACCAATCCCATGCCGAATTTCCGGGGCCGCCGCTTCACCAACGCCCATGAGACGCTGATCTGGGCGGCCAAGGATGCGAAGTCTAAATTCACTTTCCACTATGAGGCGATGAAGATTTTCAACGACGACCTGCAAATGCGCTCCGACTGGACGCTGCCGCTCTGCACCGGAGCAGAACGGTTGAAAAACGCCGAAGGCGACAAGCTGCATCCCACGCAAAAACCCGAGGCGCTGCTGCACCGCATTCTGCTTTCATCCTCAAACGCGGGCGACGTCGTGCTCGATCCTTTCTTCGGCACCGGCACCACGGGCGTCGTCGCCAAACAGCTCGGCCGCGTCTTCATCGGCATCGAGCGTGAGGAGGATTATGCGGAAGCCGCAGAGGCCCGCATCCACGCCACCGAACAATTCTCAGCCGAGGCTCTCAAAGTGACAACCGCCAAGCGCGCCGAGCCGCGCATTCCTTTCGGCTCGCTGCTCGAGCGCGGCCTCGTGAAAGCAGGGGAGACGCTTTACGATCCAGCCCGCCGCATCGCCGCACGGGTGAGAGCGGACGGTTCCATCGCCTGCCGCGACGCCTCGGGCTCCATCCACAAGATCGGCGCTCATGTGCAAGGGGCAGAAGCCTGCAACGGCTGGACCTTCTGGCATGTCATGAAAGGCGCCAACCTCATCCCCATCGACGTGCTCCGCCAACAGATACGAAGCGAGATGGCTGGCGCATAGCATGTCCTCGCCCCGCGATAGCGGGGAGAGGAAGGGGACCCATCGCGTAGCGATGGGTAATGGTCATTTCCTCAGCATTCCGCCTGCGATAGAGAAAAGAGCTAACGATAGCGATCATCCGTTGGCCCCTCTCCTACCCCATCGCTGACGCGATGGGTTCCCTTCCTCTCCCCGCTCGCGCGGGGCGAGGACCTCAGCGCCAACGCCGCCACTTTTCGCATCACGGTTGGCAATGCTTCGCTCGCCAGATCGCGGCGCAGAACCCAGCGACAGCCTTCCAATGCCTCAACGTGGGATATCTGCGCCTTGAGGACTGAGAGTTCGAGATGGAAGTGGGTGAAGGTGTGCTCGACCTTGCCCGAGAGTTTCCGCCATGAGGCGCGGAGCGGGGCTGCTGCTTCCGCATCTTGCGGCGGCGAGCCGGTCCATTCGGTGGACGGCACTTCCATCATGCCGCCGAGCAAGCCCCTCTCGGGGCGCCGGCGGAGCAGCACGGCGCCGTCTTCGCGCTCGATCCAGAACGCCGTGCCGTAGCGCGTCGGTTGCGCCGCTTTGGGTTTGCGGCGCGGCAAGCTCGCCGCCAGTCCCAGCCTGCGGGCTGCGCAATGATCCGTCCACGGACAATACAAGCAGGCGGGAGACTTCGGCGTGCATATTGTGGCGCCCAAGTCCATCAGGGCTTGCGCAAAGTCGCCCGCCCGAGCGCCCGGAACCAACGCTTGCGCGAGTTCGCGGATGTGCGGCTTGGAATCTGGCAGCGGCGTCTCGATGGCGTAAAGGCGGCTTATGACGCGCTCCACATTGCCATCCACCGCCGCATGGGGATGGTCGAAGGCGATGGCTGCGATAGCCGCCGCCGTGTAGGGGCCGATGCCGGGAAGCGACCGCAAGGCTTCTTCGGTTTCAGGAAAACGGCCGCCCAGATCTCCAGCCACCATCCGGGCGCAGGCGTGAAGATTGCGCGCCCGCGCATAATAGCCAAGCCCCGCCCACGCCCGGAGAACATCGTCGAGCGAGGCGGCAGCAAGATCGTGCACCGTCGGCCAGAGATTTATGAACTTTTCGAAATAGGCCCTGACCGCAGCGACGGTGGTTTGCTGCAGCATGACCTCCGAAAGCCACACATGGTAGGGATCGGCCCGTCGCCCGCGCTTGGCTCGCCAGGGCAGGTCGCGTGCGTGGATATCATACCAATCCAGAAGAGCTGCAGCCAGATCGCGCTCAAGCCCTTGTTTGGCCATGGTGCTGCGGGAAATCATCGACACGGGCTCACCTCGCAACCATATAGACCGCGCATGGAAACTCTCGACAAGCATTTCCGCGAATTGACGCGCGCCGCCTTCGCCCGCCACGGCTTTGCCCAGGCGGAGCTCGTGGGCCGCTGGCCGGAAATCGTGGGCGAGGAGTTGAGCGGGGTGAGCGAGCCCGAGCGCATTAAATGGCCCAGGGGTGCGGCTGAAAACGCGCGCAAGACCGGCGGCACCCTGGTGATCCGCGCGGCACCGGGGCGAGGGCTTGAACTGCAACACGAATCACCGCGGATCATGGAGCGCATCAACCGCTTTCTTGGCTTCGGCGCCATCGACACGGTAAAGGTCGTCCAAGCAGCCACGTGGCCGCAAAACCAAACCGCAACCCGTTCTGTTCCCGCAAAGAAGCTGTGCGAACAAGAGCTTGCGGCAATCGAGGACGGTCCCCTCAAGGCCGCCCTGGAGCGCCTTGGCTCAGGGGTGGCGGCCACTCAAACATCTCCGCAAAGCAAATAAGCCATTGGTTCAACTCACAACATCTAGTAGGTAACTGACATGTCCAATCTAAATCGCCGTGATTTCCTCCTGGGCTCCACCGCGCTTGCGGGTTTTGCGCTGCTGGCAATGCCAGCGCTGGCGCTCGATCAAGCCGAGATCAACAAGCCGCCGGCCATCGGCGAAATGGCGATGGGTCCCGCCGACGCCAAGGTAACCCTCGTCGAATATGCGTCGGCAAGCTGCCCCCATTGCGCAGAATTCCACAACAAAAATTTCGCCGCGCTGAAGAGCGAATACATCGACACGGGCAAAATCCGTTTCGTGTTCCGGGAATTCCCGCACAATGACGCAGCCCTTGCCGCCTTCATGCTCGCTCGCTCCGTGCCAAAGGACTCCTATTTCCCGATGATCGACGTCATGTTCGAAACGCAAGCCACCTGGCTCACCAACTGGCCGGAGGGACTTTCCAACATTGCCAAGCAGGCCGGCATCGCTAAGGAAAAATTCGACGCGATATTGAAGGATGAGGCGCTGGCGAAAGGCATCATCGCGGTGCGCGACCAGGGAGCGGGTTTTGGCGTCGACGGCGTTCCAACTTTCTTCCTCAATGGCGAGAAGCTCGACGGCGAAGTGACGATGGAAACCTTGAGGGCAAAGATCGATCCGCTCCTCACCTGAGCGGCAAACGGGGGACTAGGGACGGATGAAATTCACACGGCTGCGGCTTTCCGGATTCAAGTCCTTCGTTGAGCCCGCGGATTTGATCATCGAACCGGGCTTGACCGGCGTCGTCGGCCCCAATGGCTGCGGCAAATCCAATCTGCTTGAGGCGCTTCGCTGGGTGATGGGCGAGAGCTCTTACAAATCCATGCGCGCGTCGGGCATGGATGATGTCATCTTTTCCGGCACCACGCAGCGCCCGTCGCGCAACATCGCCGAAGTCACGGTGACGCTTGTCAATGATGATCGAACAGCGCCCCCCCAGCACAATGACAACGAGGTGATCGAAATCTCGCGCCATATCGAGCGCGAGGCGGGTTCGGCCTATCGCATCAACGGCAAGGATGTGCGGGCTCGCGACGTGCAACTGCTCTTCGCCGATGCCTCGACGGGTGCCCGCTCGCCCGCACTGGTGCGCCAGGGCCAGATCGGCGAGATCATCAACGCCAAGCCGCAAGCGCGCCGGCTTATTCTCGAAGAGGCGGCGGGCATCACCGGCCTTCATACGCGCCGCCACGAGGCGGAATTGAAGCTCAACGCAGCCGCGCAAAATCTTACGCGCCTCGAAGACGTAACTGCGCAGATGGAAACACAGCTCAACAGCCTGAAGCGGCAGGCGCGGCAGGCGGTCAAGTACAAACAGATTTCCGCTGAAATTCGCAAGCTTGAGGCTGCGGGACTCTATGCGGCCTGGAAAGAGGCGGCGGAAACAGTAGCCCGCGACGAAAAAGCCCTCGATGAAACAACCCGCCTTCTCGCGGAGCACACAAGGCTTGCCTCGGAAAAATTGCGTCATCGTGACGAACTTGGCGAGAAGCTTCCGGCACTCCGCGAGCAGGAAACGATCCGCGCCGCCGTGTTGCAGCGCATGGCGCTCGAACGGAACGCGTTGGACGAAGAAGGGCGCCGCACGGAAGCGCGCGTCGGCGAGCTCAATTCGCGCATCGTCCAGATCGAGGGCGATCAAGCCCGCGAGCAGGACCGGCTGTCCGATACGGAAGGGGTACTGACGCGGCTCGCATCGGAAGACGAAACTCTCAAATCGGCACAGGGACAGGATCGCGAGATGCGCAGCCAGGCTGCGGTCGCGCTGCAAGCCGCGGCCGACGCGCTCGCCCGCTCGCAGGAGGCCGCCGATCAAGCCGGCGCCAAGCTTTCCGAACTCACCGCAAGGCGTGACGCGTTGCT
>JBGTJO010000072.1:0-5352 GCA_041745135.1 Aestuariivirga sp.
TGGCGGCGGCGGTCAAAGCACAAATTCCCCGATTCATCTTTTCCTCGACGGCGGCGGTCTATGGCAATCCCGCCATGCTGCCGGTTTACGAAACGGAGGCGCCCGCGCCGATTTCGCCCTATGGAACATCGAAGCTGATGACCGAATGGATGTTACGCGATGCGAATATTGCGCACGGGCTGCAATATGTGGCGCTGCGCTATTTCAACGTCGCAGGGGCCGACCCTCAAGGGCGCAGCGGACAATCGACGCCCCGAGCCACCCACCTCATCAAGGTTGCCTGCCAGACAGCACTTGGCCAGCGCAGCCACATGGATGTGTTCGGTAGCGACTATGATACGCCCGATGGAACGTGCCTTCGCGACTATATCCATGTGAGCGATCTGATCGCGGCGCATATGGATGCGCTTGGGCATCTGCGGGCGGGGGGGACAAGCGGGATTTTCAATTGCGGCTATGGCAAGGGGTTTTCGGTGCTTGAGGTCATCAGCGCCGTGGAGAAGGCCTATGGCGCTCCAATCAAGGCCAACAGGGTGGCGCGGCGGGCGGGCGATCCCGCCGCTATCGTCGCGGGAGCTACGCGGGTGCGAGAGATCCTGGGGTGGCGCCCGCAATACAATGATCTTGATTTCATCGTGGCATCGGCACTTGCCTGGGAACGCCACCTGGCGCAGCGCAACGCGGCCTGATTCAAGCCGCATTTGGCGGCTTTGGTCAATCTCTGCTAGGGTTTAGCGCTGTTACCTCATCCCAGGGACGCCCATGATGAAACGATATCTTGCCGGTTTTATTATCCTCTTCGGCTTGGGGACCCCGGCCTTTGCCAATGCGAAGTTTGAAGCCTTCGTTCAATCGCTGTGGCCGATGGCGAAGCAGGCGGGGATTTCGCGCGATTTGTTCGACCGTGCCTTCGCGGGCATCACCGAGCCTGACCCCGCGGTGCTGAAGCTTGCTTCCAACCAGCCGGAGTTCACCTCGACCACGTCGGCCTATCTGGTGAAGGCGGTGACGCCGATCCGGATCGAAACCGGGCAGCAGATGAAGGCGGAGGAAGCGAAGCTGCTTGCAGCGATCGAGCGCAAATATGGCGTTGACCGTCACATCCTGCTCGGCATCTGGGGCATGGAGTCGAATTTCGGCAAGGACAAGGGCTCCATGAAGGTGATGAGATCGCTCGCCACCCTCATGTATGCGGGTCGCAAGAAGCAATATGCGCGCCAGCAGATTGTTGCGGCTCTGAAGATTCTCAAGAAAGGCCTGGTCAGTCCCGAGACGTTCACCGGCTCGTGGGCCGCGGCCATGGGACATACTCAATTCATCCCGACTTCTTATCTGTCTTTTGCCGTCGACTGGACGGGCGATGGCGTAAAAGACATTTGGAGATCGAAGGAAGACGCGCTGGCTTCAACTGCGAACTATCTGGCGAAAGCCGGCTGGAGATCGGATCGCCCCTGGGGCTGGGAAGTCAACCTGCCCAAAAATTTCAACCGATCCTTGATTGGACGGAGCAAATGGCGGCCGGTTTCCGAGTGGGCCAAGCTGGGAATTACGCCAGCGAGCGGCGGCAATTTCTCCGCGCCGCACGCGGAGGCTTTTGTCATGGTGCCGCAGGGCATCAATGGTCCGCGTTTTCTGGTCACGCGAAATTTCCTGGCGATCATGGATTACAACATCTCGCATTCCTATGCAGTGGCCGTCGGTCATCTGGGCGATCGTATCCGGGGCGGGGCTCCTATCCGAGCGTCATGGCCTGATGTGGAGTATGATCTGAGCTTCAAGCAGCGCGTGGAATTGCAAAAGCGCCTCAGCGGGCTTGGTTTCGGCACGGGCGGAAGCGATGGCCGCTTTGGAGCTCGAACCTATGAGGCGATCATCGCCTATCAAAAGAGTGCTGGACTGCCGCTCGATGGCGTACCGTCGGTGAGGCTCCTCGAGCGCATGCGCCGGGGGAGCTAGAGATGGCGATGCTGCCCCGGCTTTTAACGGTTCTGGCGTTGTTGGGTCTCGGCGCGTCGGCGCTTTGGGCGCAAGAAGTCATTTCCGGCAAGCCGCTCTTCGGTTCTACGGTGACGGAACCGCAAACTCAATCCATCGACGACCTGGAGGAGGCCGAGAGCTTCAATATTCTGGTGATTGGCGATGGGCTTGGCGGCGGCCTCGGTGCTGGCCTCACCCGTATGGCGGAACCTGAGGAGGACTTTGAGGTCACCGTTCGCTTCAATGAGGAATCGGGAATCGCCAGGCCGGAAATTTATGACTGGAGCGAATCCCTGCCCAAGATTCTCGAAGGCAAGTCTTATGACGCCGCCGTGGTGATGCTGGGCTCCAATGACCGCCAGATGATCCGCTCGGACCCCATGCGATTTGCCTTCAATACGCCGGGGTGGATCTCAGCCTATAAGGCGCGGGTCGATCGCATTCTCGATGTGCTTGGGCGCGCTGGCCTCAAAATCTACTGGGTGAGCATTCCACCTATGGAAGACCCGGAGTACGAAGCTGCCATGCAGATCGTTCTGCAGCTGCAGAAGGAACGTGTCGGGGCGAAGGGGGCTGTTTTCGTCGATATCCGTCAGGCGCTTCTGGATTCGGACGGCACGTATACGGACCGAGGACCGGACGAGACGGGCACAATCCGCAAATTGCGCGCCAGCGATGGCGTGAGTTTCTTCAAGCATGGGAATAACCGTATCGGCCAGCTGGTACTCGGAGCCATTAAACGGGGCGGCACGGAGAAGCCGGAGGTCACCCAATCCGTCATCGCGAACGTTCCGCAGGAACCTGTTTCGACGGAGCCTCAGAAACCGTTATTCGGCCAGCGCGGTGCCGATGGCGCAGAGGTGCTGGTCCAGCCTGAGGATTTCAATGCCGCCGCCGTCGCTTCCCTTGTGGAGCAGGGGGTCTTTGGCACGGGCCTTGCGGCATTGCAGGCGATTGCGCAGCCCGGAAGTGCGGCTGAGAAATTGTTTGTTTCCGGTGAAACCGGGGCAGTGCCGTCGGGCCGGGCCGACGATTTCAGTTTGCCGAGCAACTAGCGCGGCAGCTCGCTTGTTCCCATAAGGTACTCATCGACAGCGCGTGCCGCCTGACGGCCCTCGCGGATGGCCCATACAACCAGGGACTGGCCCCGGCGCATGTCTCCCGCTGCGAAAATCTTATCGAGATTGGTGCGATAGGTCTTCACATTCGCATCGACGTTGCCGCGAGTATCGAGTTTGACGCCGAGCGAGGCCAGCATGCCGTCATGGACGGGATGGACGAAGCCCAAGGCGAGGAGCACGAGGCCGGCCTTGATTTCGAATGCGCTGCCTTCGATCTCTTTCATTTTCGCATCCACGCGAACGCAATTGAGCTTTCTCACTTCGCCATTCTCACCCGAGAAAGACTTCGTCACCACGGAGAAATCGCGCTCGGCACCTTCCTGATGGCTCGATGACGTGCGCAGTTTCAGCGGCCAGTCTGGCCAGGTGAGCAGTTTGTTTTCCGACTCCGGCGGTTTTGGCATGACTTCGAGCTGGGTGACGGAAAGAGCGCCTTGGCGAATTGAGGTGCCGACGCAATCGGAGCCCGTATCGCCGCCGCCGATCACCACGACATGCTTGGCCGTGGCGAGAATTGACCGATTGTCGAGAGGCGGTTCCTTGGCGACGCGGCGATTTTGCTGCGGCAGAAAATCCATGGCGAAATGAATGCCATCGAGGTCGCGGCCTGGAATAGGCAAATCGCGTGCTTTCTCGGAACCGCCGGCCACCAGGAGGGCATCGAAGCTGCCGGCAAGTTGCTTGGCGTCCTGGGTTACACCGACATGGACGCCATGATGGAACGAAACGCCCTCAGCCTCCATCTGGGCGATGCGGCGGTCGATCAGGTGTTTTTCCATTTTGAAGTCGGGAATGCCGTAGCGCAGCAAGCCGCCCGCCTTCGGCTGTTTCTCGAAGACATGAACAGCGTGGCCGGCGCGAGCGAGCTGTTGCGCAGCGGCAAGCCCGGCGGGACCGGAACCGACAATAGCAATTTTCTTGCCGGTTTTCTCGGCGGCAATTTCCGGTTTCAACCAGCCGCTTTCCCACGCCTTGTCAACGATGGCGCACTCGATGGTTTTGATGGTGACCGGGTTGTCGTCGATGTTCAGCGTGCACGAAGCTTCGCAAGGTGCGGGACAGACGCGGCCGGTGAATTCAGGAAAATTGTTGGTAGAATGCAAATTGCGCGAGGCCTCTTGCCAATTGCCGAGATAGATCAGATCGTTCCAATCGGGAATTTGGTTGTTGACGGGGCAGCCCGTGTGACAAAACGGAATGCCGCAATCCATGCAGCGCGCGGCTTGGGCCTTGGTGGTTTCCTCCGAGAGCGGGATGACGAACTCGCGATAATGCCGGATGCGGTCAGCCGCCGGCTTGTAGGTGCGATCCTGCCGCTCGATTTCGAGGAAACCCGTGACCTTGCCCATATTATTCTACCAGCGCTTTCCTCATCCTGAGGTGCCCGGCAACGCCGGGCCTCGAAGGATGGCCGCAAGCTCCGAAGGACGCTTCGAGGCCCGCCTGCGGCGGGCGCGCCTCAGGGTGAGGGATGTCTTGACCATCAGGCGCTCCGTTTTACGCCGATGGTCATGCCGTCGCTAGTTTGCTGGGCTTTCTCCAATTCTTGTAGGGCACGGGCGTATTCGACGGGCATGACCTTGACGAATTTGGGCAGCCAGAGGTCCCAATTCTCGATGATCGTCCGGGCGCGCGCGGAACCGGTGTATTTGTGGTGGCGCGACAGTAGCTCCCAAACGCGCGTGGCATCGTGCTTGTCCATGTGGGCGGTCACGTCGACGAGGCCGTGCGTTTCAAGATCACCGCCATGGTGATGGAGGCGCTCGATGGTGGCGTCCTCTGAGGGGATGGGGGCGAGATCGACCATGGCAAGGTTGCAGCGCCGCGAGAAGTCGCCTGCTTCATCGAGCACATAGGCGACGCCGCCTGACATACCCGCCGCGAAATTGCGGCCGGTCTCGCCGATGACCAGGACGCAGCCGCCGGTCATATATTCGCAGCCATGGTCGCCAACGCCTTCGACGACCGCGACGGCGCCTGAATTACGTACCGCGAAACGTTCGCCCGCCACGCCGCGGAAATAACATTCGCCGTTGATGGCGCCGTAGAGCACCGTATTGCCGACGATGATTGAAGTCTCGGCCACGAAACCGATCTTGTCGGGGGGCTTGATGATCAGCTTGCCGCCTGAGAGCCCCTTGCCAACATAGTCGTTGGCCTCGCCGGTGAGTTCGAGTGTCACGCCATGCGCCGCCCAGGCGCCGAAGCTCTGGCCCGCGATGCCGGTGAATCTTACCGTAATCGTGTCTTCGGG
>JBGTJO010000073.1:0-7677 GCA_041745135.1 Aestuariivirga sp.
AGTGCGCCACGATCACGCCGGATGAAGCGCGCGTCAAGGAATTCAACCTCAAGCAGATGTGGAAGAGTCCCAACGGCACCATCCGTAATATCCTTGGCGGCGTTATCTTCCGTGAACCGCTCATCTGCCAGAACGTGCCGCGGCTGGTGCCCGGCTGGACCAAGCCCATCATCATCGGCCGCCACGCCTTCGGCGACCAATACCGCGCCACCGATTTCACCTTTCCGGGCGCTGGCACCCTAACCATCAAATTCGTGGGCGAGGACGGCAAGGTGATCGAGAAGGAGGTTTTCAAGGCGCCGGCGGCGGGCGTTGCCATGGCCATGTACAATCTTGACGAGTCGATCAAGGAGTTCGCCAGGGCTTCCCTCAACTATGGCCTCTCGCGCGGCTACCCCGTCTATCTCTCCACCAAGAACACGATCCTCAAGGCCTATGACGGGCGCTTCAAGGATATCTTCCACGAGATCTATGATGCGGAATTCAGGAGCGAATTCGAGAAATGTAAGATCACCTTCGAACATCGCCTGATTGACGACATGGTGGCCTCCGCCATGAAATGGACGGGAGGGTACGTGTGGGCGTGCAAGAATTACGACGGCGATGTCCAGTCCGATCTCGTGGCGCAAGGCTACGGCTCCCTCGGGCTCATGACATCGATGCTGATGACGCCCGACGGCAAGACCGTGGAAGCCGAAGCCGCCCACGGCACGGTGACGCGCCATTATCGCCTGCATCAGGAAGGCAAGCAGACCTCGACCAACTCCGCCGCTTCGATCTTCGCCTGGACCGGCGGCTTGAAACACCGCGCCAAGCTGGACGGCAACGCGGCGTTGCGGAAGTTTGCCGAAACGCTGGAGGGCGTGGTGGTCTCAACCATCGAGTCCGGGCAAATGACCAAGGACCTCGCTGTCCTCATCGGCCCCGATCAGAGCTGGCTGACGACGGAGGGTTTTCTGGATGCCGTGGATGTGAATCTCCGGAAGGTGATGGCCTGAGTACTATCGTTCAGTCCATGGAGAGCTTGACCCTTGCAGGTAGCATCGCTCACTCTTTCCCGTCATTCCAGCGAAAGCTGGAATCCCGCTTTAACGGGATAATGTCGAAGTGTTCACGAAAAAAAAGCGGGATTCCGGCTTTCGCCGGAATGACGGATTGTAGAGTTCGACCGACTGACTGGGATTGTAAAGAATAGTTAGACGGCCACCGCCTCGATCGCGTCGAGCACCTTCGGCAGGTCAACGGGTTTGCCGAACACGCCCATGGCGCCGTTGTCGATGGCTTTCTTCAGCAGATCCTCGGCGCTGTAGCCGGTCATGAAATAGACCTTTGCATCCGGGTGGGCCTGCTTGATCTCGATGAAGCTATCCACGCCGTTCTTTCCCGGCATCATCACATCGAAAAATCCCAGATCCACCTGGTTCAGGCTGAAGGCTTCGATCGCCTCTTCGCCATTATAGGCAACGATCACCTTATGGTCGTCCATGGCGAAAAGCTCAGCCAGCGAATTGGCATTTTCCGCGTCGTCGTCCAGCACCAGTATGTTGAGGGGCCGCGTCATTAATCTCTCCTTGGGATGTCAGGCGACGAGATGGTCAAGCCGGTCGAGCAGGCTCACGGGATCGAAGGGCTTGTTCAGAATGCCGGTGATGGCGACATCGCGCATGGCTTCCAGCGTATCGTGATAGTCAGCCCCGCTTCCCGTGATGATGATCGTGGGGACGGTGCGGCCCGCTTGCCGGAGCCTCGAATAGACCTCGACACCTTGAATGAGAGGCACCTTCAAATCGAAGATCAGCACGTTCGGGTTTTCGCGCCGATCAAGCACGGCGCCGCCATCGCGCACCAGATGGCACGTGCGGCCGGCGTTCTGGATCATCTCTTGCAGCCGCTGGCCGAAATCTGGATCGTCATCGGCCACGACGACGATGCCGTTTGAGCCGATCTCGGCGAGCACGGCCAGAACCTTGGCGGTATCGATGGGTTTCGATAGAACGCCGAGCGCGCCATGATCCATGGCCTGCTGCAGCAATTGCTCGACGCTATAACCGGTCATCATGTAAACGCGCGCGGCGGGCCGCAGCTTGCGGATTTCAAGGAAACTCTCGACGCCGTTCTTCCCCGGCATCATCACATCCATAAACGCGACATCGAACTTCGTAAGGCGGAAGGCCTCGACCGCTGCCTCGCCCGAGTCCACCACCGTGGCGCGGTGGCCTTCGGTTTCGAACAATTCGCCCATGGAGTTGGCGTTGTCGATGTCATCGTCAACCACGAGAATCGAAAGCTGCCTCGTCATCACGCGGCGGCCTTGCTGGCTTGCGATGTGGGCAGCCACAGGGTGAAGCAGGCGCCCTCGTTCAGTTTCGAGGCGACCTCAAGGCCACCGCCATGGAGGTCCATGATCTTCTCGATCGCCGGCAATCCAAGTCCCGTGCCGAAATTCTTGGTGGTGAACAGCGGCTCCATGATCTTTTTCATGTTCGCCTCGGAAATGCCCGGCCCGTTGTCCTTGACCGCGATTTCAATGCCGCGTGCGCTTCGTGCGGTCGTCACGATGATCTTGGGATTTGCGGTGGCGAATTTCGATGGGTCCTGACCATTGCCGACCATGGCTTCGGAGGCATTGGAAAGAAGATTGATCACCGCCCGTTGCAGCCTCGCCTCATCGAAGGAAACCGTGAGATTCGGAGCACCGGGATTGAATTCAACCGTCACCGCGCTCGGCAGTTTGGGTACTTCGTCTTCAAGCACCTTGGTGAGCCAGCCGTCGAAATCAGCGTCTTTCACCGACAGCGCGGAGCTCCGCGCGAAGTCGAGAAGCTGCGTTATGATATTATCGCAGCGCATCACGCCGTTGGTGATGCGCTCAAGCTGCGGCTCGATGCCGAGGCCCTTGTCCTTGGTCTTGCGTTCGAGCAGATAAGCCGAGGTTCTCACCGCTCCCAAGGGATTACGGATTTCGTGGGCGACTGTTGCGGTGAGCTGGCCAAGCTGCGCCATGCGGCCCCGGCGCACCAGCTCGTCCTGGGCATCGCGGAGCTTGGTGAGATTGTCTTCCAGATCGCGGTTGAGTCTTACGACATCGTCGTTGACGCCTTGCAGTTGCGAGGCGAAATTCTCAGCCTCGGTGCGCGCTGTTTCAGCTCCGGCGTTGGCCTGTTCCAGTTCCTGGTATTTGCGCTTCATCAGGTTGCCCACCCAGTGGCCGTAGAAAACCACGCAGCACACCATGAAAAGGATGCCGCCGCCGATGATGAACTCGTAGCGCTTCAGCGCCTTGACCTGGGCCAGATAGCCGTTGGCGTAATCGGACTGAAGATCGCGCACGGCTTCGGCTGCGTTCTTGGTGCGGCTTTTCACCATGGCGTAGCCCTTGTCCATGAGCGCCAGGGATTGGGCCGCGTTCACCATGTCGCCCCGCTCAAAGTCGGCGAGTGCGCGCCTTCCGTTCGCCACCAGCGTGGAAAGAGCTTGGTCGACATTGATCAATGTGCGGAGCGGGCGGTCCGCCAGTTCCGCGGGGATGTTGGCGCTGATTTCGGTCCGCGCCGCTTCGATGCGGGCTTCCATGGTTTTGGTGGCGCGGTTCAGGTTTTCCTTTTCGGCCGCGACATTTTTCGACACGAAGACGTTGCTGCCGGGGGCCGTTATCGCGGACGCGAGGTCGCCTAAGGACCAGACGGCGGTAAAGCGCCGGTTCCACTCCTCGTTGGTGGCAACACTTTCCTCAAAAATGCCGCTGAGCCTATGGCTTAGGTAGAGCCCGCCGCCCACCGCCAGAAGGTCAAAGGCCGCTAGCATGAAGTAAATGATATGTACCTTCGGCCAAGCCGTCGACTTTCGCTGCTGCCCGGAATCCATCACCGTCCGTCCCCATGCAAAATGAGGAGCAACCTTGATCAAGATTCCGTAAAAAACTCTTAAAGCGAGGTTGGTTGCATCGTTTTGCGCGGATGGGGATTGTGCTAGGAGGCCTCCCATGAGCAACAGCACTAACGAAGTTTCGACCGGCGGCTGCCAGTGCGGAATGGTGCGCTATGCAATTTCCGGTCCCTTCGAAAACCCGCATATCTGCCATTGCCGCATGTGCCAGAAAGCTCTTGGCAACTACTTCGCCGCCCTCGTCGGCGTGAAAAAGAAGGACTTCAAGTGGACCCGCAGCCAGCCGGGCGTGTTCCGAAGCTCCTCAGTGGCGGAACGGTGCTTCTGCCGCAATTGCGGCACGCCGCTTTCCATTGCCGACGACGATTCGGATCGGATCGATATCGCCATCGGCTCGCTTGACCATCCGGAGAGGGTGACCCCCGCACGCCAGTATGGCATCGAAAGCAGGCTTCCTACCTTTGCGGAACTGCACACGCTTGAAGGCACGCGCACCGAAGATGACATCCCTCCCGAGAGGATGGCGAAGTACAAAAGCTTGCAGCATCCCGATCGCGAGTAGTGCAAGGCCATTTAGCTCGTGATCGCATCCCTGATCGCGGCCAGTGCTTCATCTGCTTTTGTTGCATCAGGCCCGCCCGCCTGGGCCATGTCAGGCCGGCCGCCGCCGCCCTTGCCGCCCAGCGGGGCTGAGCCAACGCGCACCAAATCGACGGCGTTGAAGCGCGAGGTCAGATCCTTGGTGACGCCCACGATAAGCCCGGCGCGCCCCTCATCATTGATCCCGATAAGTGCGACCACCCCCGATCCAAGCTTGGCCTTGCCTTCATCGACAAGGCCCTTCATGTCGGCGGGCGAAATTCCCGTGAGAATGCGCGCCATGAGCTTGACGCCGTTCACTTCGGAAATCCCGTCCTCCTTCGATCCGCCGCCGCCGCCCAGTGCCAATGCCTTCTTTGCCTCCGCCAATTCGCGCTCGAGCTTGCGGCGTTCGTCGATCAGCGCTTCGATGCGTGCGATCAATTCGGAGGGCCGGGTTTTCAGCGCCGCGGCGGCTGCCTGCACGCGGCGGTCCTGCTCCTCCAGATAGGCGCGGGCGGCAGGTCCGGCGAGCGCTTCGATGCGGCGGACGCCGGCGGCCACCGCGCTGTCTGACAGGACCTTGATCAGGCCAACGTCGCCGGTGCGGGAAACATGCGTGCCGCCGCACAGCTCCATCGAATAGACGGGCTTGCCCGCCCCTTGGTTATTGCTCCCCATGGCGACAACGCGCACCTCATCGCCATATTTTTCGCCGAACAGCGCCATGGCGCCTTCGGCGCGCGCTGCATCGACCGGCATGAGCCGTGTCGTCACCTTGTCGTTTTGCAGCACCATCTCGTTGGCGATCTGCTCTACCTCCGCGATCTCTTCGCGGCTGATCGGCTTGTTGTGGGAGATATCGAAGCGCAGGCGATTGGGCTCGACCAGCGAGCCCTTCTGCGCCACGTGGGAACCCAATGTTATGCGGAGCGCCTCGTGCAGCAGGTGGGTCGCGGAATGGTGCTGGCGGTTGCCGGTGCGGCGGGCGTGATTGACCAGGAGTTCGGCGGCAGATGCGATTTTTATAGTACCTTCCTCGACACTGCCCAGGTGAACAATGAGATCGCCCACGCGCCGTTGCGTATCGGACACGCGGAAGACAGCCCCATCTGCCGTCTTGATCACGCCATGATCGCCGGTCTGGCCGCCGGACTCGCCGTAGAACGGCGTCTGGTTGAGGATAATGGCCCCCTGCCCGCCTTTCATCAGTGAACTGACTTCTTTTCCATCTGCTACCAGCGCCTGCACGATGCCTTCGGCGCGTTCGGTGCTGTAGCCCAGGAACTCGGTCGCTCCCACCCGCTCGCGGATTTCAAACCAGACGGTTTCCGTCTTCGCTTCGCCCGAGCCCTTCCAGGCTTTGCGGGCCTCCTGGCGCTGGGAGTCCATCGCGGCATTGAACGCGGCGGTATCGACCTGAATGCCGCGCGGCTTCAAGGCATCCTGAGTGAGATCGAGCGGGAAGCCATAGGTGTCGTAGAGCTTGAAGGCGGTGGCGCCGGAGAACGTGGCGCCCGAGGCGAGGCTTGCGGACTCCTCGTCGAGGATGCGCAAGCCGCGCTCCAGCGTCTTGCGGAAACGGCCTTCCTCGATGAACAGGGTTTCGGAGATCAAATCCTGGGCGCGGATGAGCTCCGGATAGGCAGCGCCCATCTCGCGCGTGAGTGCCGGCACCAGCTTCCACATGAGGGGCTCGCGCGCGCCCAGCAATTCCGCATGGCGCATGGCGCGGCGCATGATGCGGCGGACCACATAGCCCCGGCCCTCATTCGAGGGCAGGACGCCATCGGCGATGAGAAAAGCCGTGGCGCGCAAATGATCGGCGATCACCCGGTTGGAGGCCAGGTTCTTGCCCTCCGCGGGGACGCCGGTGTTTTCGACGATGGCGGTGATCAGGGCTTTGAACAGGTCTGTCTCGTAGTTATCGTGGGTGCGTTGCAGCACGGCGGCGATGCGTTCGAGGCCCATGCCGGTATCGATGGAGGGCCTCGGCAGATCGATGCGCTCCTCCCTCGTCACCTGCTCATACTGCATGAACACGAGATTCCAGATTTCAATGAAGCGGTCGCCATCGGCATCCGCCGAGCCCGGCGGCCCGCCTGGAATCTTGTCACCGTGATCGTAGAAGATTTCCGAGCATGGCCCGCACGGACCGGTATCGCCCATGGCCCAGAAGTTGTCGGAGGTGGCGATGCGGATGATGCGGCTGTCGGGAAGGCCTGCGATCTTCTTCCAGAGCGCGTGCGCCTCATCGTCCTCGGAATAGACGGTGACGGTGAGCTTGTCCTTGGGCAGGCCGTATTCCCTGGTGACCAGCTCCCAGGCCCACTGGATCGCGTCGGCCTTGAAATAATCGCCGAAGGAAAAATTGCCGAGCATCTCGAAGAAGGTGTGGTGGCGGGCGGTGTAACCCACATTGTCGAGGTCGTTGTGCTTGCCGCCCGCTCGCACGCATTTCTGCGCGGTCACAGCGCGGCTGTAGGGGCGGCTTTCGAGGCCGGTGAACACATTCTTGAACTGCACCATGCCCGAATTTACGAACATGAGCGTCGGATCATTGCGCGGCACCAAAGGCGAAGACGCCACGATCTCATGCCCCTGCCGCCTGAAGAAGTCGAGAAATGTTGAACGAATTTGCGCGAGCGAAGACATTTGCGGGTGTCAGGTATCAGGTGTCAGGTGTCAGATAAAGCCAATTTCTTGATACCTGATACCTGACCACTGACACCTGAAACGAACACGCCCTCCGCTGGGAGACGGAGGGCGTCTGCGCTACCGGTGTGTGGGGGGTCACACCTGCGACGACCGGCGCCGGGGAGATGAAGGCGCCGGAATGGATTGGCCTCAATCGTCCGTGGCGGTTTCTTTTTCCGCGCCGTTGCCGAGTGCGGAGGCGACCAGGCCGGCGTTCGCCCGGATCGCCGCCTCGATGGCGTGGGCCACATCGGCATTCTGCTTGAGGAAGGTCTTGGCGTTCTCGCGGCCCTGGCCGATGCGGTCGCCATTGTAGGAATACCAGGAGCCGGATTTTTCAACGACGCCCGCCGTGACGCCGAGATCGACCAGTTCGCCAACCTTGGAAATGCCCTCGCCATACATGATGTCGAATTCGACCTGCTTGAAAGGTGGAGCCACCTTGTTCTTGACGACCTTCACTCGCGTCTGGTTGCCCACGACCTCTTCGCGATCCTTGATCTGGCCGATGCGGCG
>JBGTJO010000074.1:0-9148 GCA_041745135.1 Aestuariivirga sp.
TCACCGCAAGGCGTGACGCGTTGCTGCGGATGATCGAAGACCACAGAGCGCGCATGGCCAGGCTCGAACGCGAGGCCGGCGAAACGGCAGCGCGCCGCAGCGCATTGCTGGCGGAATTCGATGGCGCGAGTGAGGGCGAACGACTCGCCGCCGCCGTCGAAGCTGCGGTTGCGATGGCTGCGGGCCACGAAGCGGCAAATGTCGAGGCGGAGTCAGCACTGGCTTCCGCCCGCGAAGCCGAAACGGAAACGAGGGCGGCGCATGATGAAGCTCGCCGCACCGCCGACGCGCTGGCCACCGAAATCCGTACACTGACCAATCTGCTGAAATCGAGCGGCGGCGATCTGTGGCCCCGCCTTGTCGACGCTCTCAAAGTAGCACCCGGCTATGAAACGGCCCTAGGCGCCGCCTTGGGGGACGAGATCGAGGCTTCCGCTGACGAGGGCGCGCCCATTCACTGGCGGGGACTGCCGCCGCTCAGCGCCGCAGCATCCCTTCCCCCCGGCGTTGAGCGCATCGCCAAATTTGTGAACGCGCCCCCTGCCCTGACTCGACGCCTCTCCCATATCGGCATTGTTTCCAAGACGTTAGGCCAGGCTTTGCAAGCACAGCTTCAACCGGGCCAACGGTTGGTTTCGCGTGAAGGCGATGTCTGGCGGTGGGATGGTTTCACTGCGGCGGCGGAAGCGCCGAATGCCGCAGCCAAACGGCTTGCCGAACGCAATCGCCTTACCGCACTCGATAGCGAAATGGTCAAGGCCAGCGAGCTTGCCGAAGCGGCACGGACCCGATTTGAAGCGGCGCGCAGCGCCGTCGAAACCGCGTCGCGCAACGAGCGCGACAAGCGCGATGCCTTGCGCGCCGCCACATCCTCAGTCGAGGTCGCGCGCCGCGCCTTTGCAACGCACGAACGGCTGGCCGCCGAACGGCTGGCGCAAACGAGTGCACTCGATGAAGCGTTACGGCGGATTGGCCAATCGCTTTCGGAAATTCGGGATCAACATCACGGGGCAGAAAGCGAGATCGCGGCACTTCCCGCCCTCGAGAGCTTGCAAGCCGAACTCACGGAATTGCGTAACGGCGTCAACCGCGACCGCGCCCTCTACGCCGAAGCGCGCAGCACACATGACGGTCTTGAGCGCGAAGCACGCGCCCGCACCGAACGCATCCGGGCAATCGAGGCGGAGCGCGGCCAGTGGACGGAGCGGGCGGCGCGCGCGACAGCTCAGATAGAGCAGCTATCCCGGCGCGCCGAGGAGACTCGCGCGGCGCTTCAGGACCTTGCCTCGGTGCCGCAACAGCTCGCGGACAAGCGACTCAAGCTCATGGATATGCTGGCGCAGGCTGAAACCGAACGCAAAACCGCGGCAGATGCTCTCGCCACCGCAGAAAACCATGTGCGCGCCGCCGACCACGAATTGCGCGCCGCCCAGGAGCAGCTCTCCTCAAGCCGCGAGCAACATGCGCGGCTTGAATCGCGGCTCGAAGCCGCCACCCAGAACCTCGAACATTGCGAGCGGCGCATCGGCGAGGTTCTGCAATGCGCGCCGCAGGAGGTTGTGGCGGCAGCGGGCCTCGACATGGAGAAAATTCCGCCGCAGGAGGAGATCGAGCGTAAGCTATCGGGCCTTCGGGAAGATCGGGAACGGTTGGGCAGCGTCAATCTCCGCGCCGATGAAGAGGCGGCGGAAGTGGGCAAGCAGCTTGCCACCTTGATCCGCGAACGCGACGACCTGATGCATGCCATCAACAAGTTGCGCGGCGCCATTTCGAGCCTCAACCGCGAGGGCCGCCAGCGGCTGCTCGATGCTTTCGGCACGGTGAACGAGAAATTCGGCGAGCTTTTCACGACGCTCTTCGACGGCGGCAAGGCGGAGTTGCAACTGATCGAGTCGGACGATCCGCTGGAAGCCGGCCTTGAAATCATCGCCAATCCGCCGGGCAAGAAGCCCACCACGTTGTCCCTTCTTTCCGGCGGGGAGCAGACGCTTACCGCATTGTCGCTGATCTTCGCGGTTTTCCTCACCAACCCCTCGCCCATCTGCGTGCTTGACGAAGTCGACGCGCCGCTTGACGATCACAATGTGGAGCGGTTTTGCAATCTGCTCGACGCCATGCTGGAGCGCACCGATACGCGCTTCCTCATCATCACCCACCACGCGCTCACCATGGCGCGCATGAACCGCCTCTACGGCGTCACCATGATGGAGCGCGGCGTCTCGCAGCTCGTCTCGGTGAGCCTCCCCGAAGCCGAAGCCATCGCGATCGCGAGTTAGTTTCTCCTCTCCCTTTGGGAGAGGAAGGGGCCCACGCGGAACGCGTGGGAAGGTGAGGGCCTACGCAGTGTTGCAGCCCCTCACCCTCCCGTTGCGTGCCGCAACGGGCCCCTCCCTCGCCCCACCAGGGCGAGGGGGAATGACCAATCGCCGCATATCTCGGATTGTTCCATAATTTCAAAGCTCTAATCTCCCCATCCCTTCCTTGACACAAAAATACCTCGCACCTATGGTGCGCGCGTTTTCGAACCCTTGAGCGCGATCATGACTGAGCCGACACCGGATCGCCTTGAGGATTTCGAGCGGCGGCTGGATAAGACGCTTGAAGGACGACGCCCCGCGGAGTCTGACACGCGAGAAAGCTCGGCCGCGGGGCTTGCCTTGCGGGCGGTGACGGAGCTTCTGGTCGGCCTCGCGGTCACCATGGTTGGGGGCTACTACGCCGACAGATATTTCGGCACGGCGCCGTGGATCATGCTGGCGCTGATGCCGTTCGGACTGGCGGCAGGGGTGGTGAATGTGATGCGTCTCGCCAACTCGAAACGGGCCGAGGATATTCTCGGCGGCAAGGGGCCGGTGGCCCCTTCCGTCAAAGACGATGATGAGGACTGACGCGTGGCGACAACGACTGAAACGGCTGGCGAAGCCCACGAAGAAAAGATCATCGACCCGATCCATCAATTCGAGATCGTGCCCGCCTTCGGCGACGGCCCGCTCGGCCTTTTCACCTTCACCAATTCAGCACTCTGGGCGGTGATCGCCGTCCTCTGTGCCGCCGCCCTGTTCCTGCTGGCCCCCACCAAGCTCGTGCCCACCAGGTTCCAGTCGATCGCCGAAGGCATCTACGAAGTCGTCGACAACATGACGCACGAAATCCTGCATGAGAATGCGCGCCGCTATTTCCCCTTCGTGCTGACGCTCTTCGTCTTCATCCTCTTCGCCAATGTGCTGGGGCTCATTCCCTACTCCTTCACCGTCACCAGCCACATCATCATCACCCTTGCCCTGGCGCTCACCGTTTTCGTTGGCGCCACCATCATCGGCTTCATCCGCAATGGCTTTGGCTATCTCAAGCTGTTCGTGCCGTCGGGGGTGCCCATGCTGCTGCTGCCGCTCGTCGTCGTGATCGAGATCGTGTCCTATTTCATCCGGCCGCTCAGCCTGTCGATCCGCCTCTTCGCCAACATGATGGCGGGCCACATGATGCTGAAAGTGATGGCGGGTTTCGTCGTCATGCTCGGCGTCACCGCCGGCTGGCTGCCGCTCGCCGCGATGGTCGGCCTCACTGGGCTCGAGCTACTGGTGGCCGTCCTTCAGGCCTATGTCTTCGCCCTTCTCACCTGCATGTATCTGAGCGATGCCATGCAGGTCGATCACTGACTCAACTTTCAAACAGGAGAAAACTTATGGAACTCGACGCAGCAAAGGCCATTGGCGCAGGCATCGCCGCAATCGCACTCGGAGGTGCGGGTGTCGGCATCGGCCACATCTTCGGCAATTATCTGGCGGGCGCGCTCCGCAATCCAGCCGCAGCCGCCGGCCAGCGCGGAACGCTGTTCCTAGGCTTTGCCTTCGCCGAAGCGACCGGCCTCATCGGCTTTGCCGTCGCCATGCTCATTCTCTTCGGCTGATGCCGCAGCTCGATACCACGGCCTGGCCGCCGCAGCTCTTCTGGCTGGCGATCACCTTCTTCGCGCTCTACATCATCATCTCGCGCGTGGCCATTCCACGCACGGGCGGCGTGATCCAAAGGCGCAGGGCTTCCATCGAAGGAGACCTCGCCCGGGCCCAGCAGCTCAAAGGGGAAACCGACGCCGCAGTCCAGGCCTATGAGGCGGCATTGGCGGAGGCGCGCGCCAAGGCGCAAGGCATCGCTATGGAAAACCGCAATGCACTCTCCACCGAAATCGAGGCCGAGCGCAGCAAACTCGATCGAGCCTTGGCCTCCAAGGTTGCGGAGGCGGAAAAGCGGATCGGCGCAGCCAGGACCAAGGCCCTTAAAGACGTAAAGGACATTGCCGCCGATATCGCCGCCAACATCGTCAGCGCACTGATCGGCGCCAGGGTGACCAAGGAGGCGGCAGGCGAAGCGGTGGCCAAGGCCGCAAGGAGCCAGTGATGGAATTTTTTGGCGATGCGGAAAGCTGGGTTCTCGTCTCCTTCATCCTCTTCATCCTTCTGCTCGTCTATCTGAAGGTGCCGGCGATGGTGGCCCGCATGCTGGACGAGCGGTCGGCCAAGATCGCCAAGGATCTCGCCGAGGCGGCCCAACTCCGCGAGGAGGCCCAGGCGCTCCTCGCGAGCTATCAGCAAAAGCGCATCGAAGCGGAGAAGGACGCCGTCAACATCCTCGCCCAGGCAAAAGCCGATGCCGAGGATTATGCGGCCGACGCCCGGCGCAAACTCAGCGAGACGCTGGAGCGCCGCGCCAAACAGGCGGAACAGAAGATCGCCCAGGCCGAAGCCCAAGCCGTCAAGGACGTCCGCACCGTGGCCACCGACATCGCGGTCGCCGCCGCCACGCGCCTCGTGGCGGAAGCCGCCAAGGGTCCCAAGGGCGCCACGCTGATCGCCGAATCCATTGAAGCGGTGAAAAACCGGCTTAACTAATAGCCGGATGATCAAGCTTCTCCTTCTGCTGCTGTCTTCGGCAAAGCTCGGCAAGCTCGCCATCTCGATCGGCAGCATGCTGCTGACGATCTGGGTCTATGCCACGATCTACGGTTTGCCATTTGCCGCAGGCTTTGTCGGAATGATCCTCATCCATGAGATGGGACATTATCTGGCCGCGAAGCAACGCGGACTCGACGTAGGGCTGCCGGCGTTCATTCCCTTTGTGGGCGCGTGGATCAACCTTCGGGAACAGCCGCATAATTCGGAAACCGAGGCTTACATCGCCTATGCCGGCCCTTTTGTTGGAACGCTGGCCGCCTTCGCCGGGTATTTCTGGGCGCGGCAGACCGGCAGCGATCTCTGGATGGCCATCGCCTATTCGGGTTTCATGATCAATCTGTTCAATCTCATCCCCATGTCGCCGCTCGATGGCGGACGCATCACGCAGGTGCTGTCGCCGCGCATCTGGTTCCTCGGCGCGCCCATGCTGGTGGCGCTGTTCTTCTATATTCCCAGCCCCATGCTGATCCTGATCTTCATTCTGGCGATTCCCAGCCTCATCGCCGCCTGGCGCTACGATCCCAATTCGCCGGAAGCGCTCCGCTATCGCTCAATACCGACGGCGACGCGAATCGAATACGCCATCCTGTATCTCGGCCTCGCCGCCGTGCTGGCGCTGATGGCGCATAATGTGCACGGCAATCTGGTGCATGCCTAGGCGCCGTTGAACCGCTCGCCCGTCCAAGGGTTAAAGACGCGGGCTCCAGCGGCAACGAAGGGCTTGGTGTCGCGCGTGGCAACACAAAGGTCATGCTGCAAGGCGATGGCTGCAATCAGGATATCGACGGCTGGCGCCGGGAGTTGCCGGCGTTCCAAGTTGCGCAAGAGACTGCGCCAACGAAACAGCGATTCTTCGACGACCCCTATAATCCGATTCTGGAACCAGCGCCGCACCGTGTTTTCCAGCCATAAAGTCAGAAGATGCGCGTCAGCGGGGGATTTCTGATTCGCAATGCCGAAGCGCAACTCGGCGATATTGACCGATGTGGTGAACAGACAATCCAGATCGACTTTGCCGATCCACGCCAACACCTTGCCGTCCGGACGCTGGCGCCGCACTTCAGAAATCACATTTGTGTCAGTCAGCCATCGGATCACAGTTCGACATCCCTGATGTAAGAATCCTTGGGGCGCTCAGGAATTTCAAAGTCGGCAACCGGGCAGGATTGCAGCGCCTTCACGAAATCGGCGCCTGTGAGTTCTTTCCCCGACTTGCGTTTGGAAGGCACGGCCGAAATCGTGACAGCGGTTTTCCCATGAACGGTAACCATCTGCGGACCCTCGCTTTGAGCAAGGCGCACGACTTCGCTGAACTTGGCTTTCGCCTCTTGGAGCGACCAGACGCGGACATGCTTGTTCATAAGGAACTCCAAATCTGACTAGTCAGACTAGTTAGAATTTACGTATATGTCAAGCTACTCCGCCGCCTCCATGTAGTTCGCCATGGGCGGGCAGGTGCAGACGAGGTTACGGTCGCCATAGACATTGTCGACGCGGCCGACCGGGGGCCAGTATTTGTCGTTGGGATAGCCCTTGAGCGGGAAGAAGGCCTTCTCCTTGGAATAGGGGTGCTTCCAGTCGCCGAGCAGAAGCCGATGCGTGTGCGGCGCGTTCTTCAGCACGTTGTCGGCACGGTCAGCCTTGCCCTGCTCCACCTCGGCGATCTCGCTCGCAATCTCGATCATGGCGTCGCAGAAACGGTCGAGCTCGCGCTTTCCTTCCGATTCGGTCGGCTCGATCATCAGCGTGTCGGCCACGGGGAACGACATGGTGGGCGCGTGGAAGCCATAGTCCACCAGGCGCTTGGCCACGTCCTCGACGCTCAGCCCCGTGCGCTCCTTCAGCCAGCGAAGATCGATGATGCATTCGTGCGCGATGTAGCCGCCGGGACCGGTATAGACGATGGGAAAATGCGGCGCCAAGCGCTTCGCCATATAATTGGCGTTGAGGATCGCCATCATCGAGGCCTTGCGCAGGCCCTCGGACCCCATCATGGCGATGTAAGTCCAGGAGATCGGCAGGATCGAGGCCGATCCCCAGGGTGCCGCCGAGACAGCGCCCTTCGATTGATCGCGGCCCGCCGCGGGGTTGACGCCATGCACCACCCGGTGCCCCGGCAGATAGGGAGCAAGATGCGCCTTGACGCCGATGGGCCCCATGCCCGGCCCGCCGCCGCCATGGGGAATGCAGAAGGTCTTGTGCAGATTGATGTGACAGACATCCGCGCCGATCTCGGCCGGGCGCACGAGACCCACTTGCGCATTGAGGTTGGCGCCGTCGAGATAGACCTGGCCGCCATTTTTATGGACGATGTCGCAGATGTCGACGATGCCCTCTTCAAAGACGCCGTGGGTCGAGGGATAGGTGACCATCAGCGCGGCAAGATTTTCCGCATGCTGCTCCGCCTTGGCCTTGAGGTCGGCGACATCGACATTGCCCGCCGTATCGCAGCCAACGACGACGACGCGCATTCCGGCCATCACGGCGGAAGCCGGATTGGTGCCGTGCGCTGAAATCGGAATGAGGCAGACATCGCGCTGCCCTTGCCCGCGCGCTTTATGATAGCCGGAGATGGCGAGAAGGCCTGCGTATTCGCCCTGGCTTCCGGCATTAGGCTGCAGCGATACCGCATCGAAGCCGGTAATCTCCGCCAGCATGGCTTCGAGTTCCTCGAACAATTGATTGTAGCCTTGCGCCTGTTCGAGAGGCGCAAAGGGATGCAGCATGGAGAATGTGCGCCAGGTCACCGGAATCATTTCGGCGGTGGCGTTGAGCTTCATAGTGCAGGAGCCCAGCGGGATCATCGACTGGTCAAGAGCGATATCTTTCGCCTGCAGATGGCGCAGATAACGCAGCATTTCGGTTTCCGAGTGATACATCTCAAACACCGGATGGGTGAGATAGCTCGAGGTGCGGCGCAGCGGCGGCGGTATAACTTCCGGCAAACCCTTGTCGATGGCGTCGATATTCACCCGCTCCAGCGCGTCGGTCTTGAACACGGTGAGCAGGCGTTCAAGCTCGGGCCGCCTTGTTGAATGATCGAAAGCGATGCCGATGTGATCGCCATCGACAAAGCGCAGATTGATGCGCTTCTCCTTGGCCCTCGCGCACAGGGCATCGGCGCGGCCCGGAACGGAGATTGTGACGGTGTCAAAAAAAGCTGTCGTTTTAACGTCATAGCCGAAACTCTTCACGGAAGCTGCGAAGATCTCCGCGAGACGATGAGTGCGCTCCGCCGTCTTGCGGATACCCTTCGGCCCATTATAGACGGCGAACATCGAAGCGATCACTGCCAGCAGTACCTGTGCTGTGCAGATGTTGCTCGTCGCCTTCTCGCGGCGGATGTGCTGCTCGCGCGTCTGCATGGCCATGCGCAGCGCCCGATGTCCTTCCGAGTCGATCGAGACCCCGATGATGCGCCCCGGCATGGATCGCTTATATTCGTCCTTGGTTGCGAAGAAGGCGGCGTGCGGACCCCCATAACCCATGGGCACGCCGAAGCGCTGGGCCGAGCCAATCGCCACGTCTGCGCCGAGCTCGCCCGGCGGAGTCAACAGGGCGAGCGCCAGCAAATCCGTCGCCATGATGGCAAGAGCCCCCGCGTCATGCAGCTTTTGAATGACGCCGCGATAGTCGCGCACCTCGCCCGACGAACCGGGGTATGAGAGGAGTGCGGCAAATACGTTTTCCGCTTTGAGATCGCGCAAGGGATCGCCGCAGATGACTTCAAAGCCGAAAGCTTTGGCGCGCGTCTCGATCACGCCGATGGTTTGGGGATGGGTATCGATATCGACGAAGAAAACATTGGCTTCCGTTTTCACCACGCGCCTGGCCATCGCCATGGCCTCCGCCGCCGCGGTCGCCTCATCGAGCAGCGAGGCGGAGGCGAGCTCAAGCCCCGTCAAATCGACGACCATCTGCTGGAAATTGAGCAGCGCTTCGAGCCGGCCCTGGCTCACCTCCGCCTGGTAGGGCGTATAGGCCGTGTACCAGCCCGGATTCTCCAGCACATTGCGCAGGATCACCTTGGGCGTCACCGTGCCGTAATAGCCCATGCCGATCATGGAGACGAACACCTCGTTCCGCTCCGACATCTTGCGCAGATATGAAAGTGCTGCGCGCTCGGCCATCGCCGTCTTCAATTCCAGCGGCCGCTTGCTGCGAATTTTCGCCGGCACCACCTTGGCGATGAAATCCTC
>JBGTJO010000075.1:0-43837 GCA_041745135.1 Aestuariivirga sp.
CGATGACGATCAAACGGCGCACCGCCGATTCCGCCGGCCGCAAGATGCTGAGCGCCCTGCGGTAGAGAGGCCGCGGCAACCGCGCCAGAGCGCCTTGAGCGGCAAGCCCCACCATGGCGATGAGCGCTGCCACGATGCGGGCGAGCGCTGCTTGGTTGATGGCGATGGCCCGGGCCCAATCCATGTCCGGCTTCTAGAACATAACAGGAACATTGTCAAGGGATATTTTCATAATCGGGCTGTCGCCCATTGCTGTCCGGTTAAGGCTAAGAGCTTTCCCATTTTCCGTCATTCCGGCGAAAGCCGGAATCCCGCTTTCCCGAAACACAACGACGCTCAATCAAAAGCGGGACCCCAGCTTCGCTGGGGTGACGGTAAATTATTGCGACCGCAAGCTGGGGTCCCGCTTTCTTGCGGTGCGAACTGCCAGCAGTTATGAACGTCAGGATGGAAAAGCATCCGGCTGTCTACATCATGGCAAGCCGCTATCGCGGGACGCTGTATATCGGCGTGACCAGCGATCTTTGGTCCCGTGTCTGCGATCATAAGAACAAAACAACCCCTGGCTTCACGTCGCGTTACGGCATTACGTTGCTCGTGTGGTATGAGCACTATGTCTCAATGGAGGCGGCGATCAGGCGTGAAAAGCAGTTGAAAGCCTGGCAGCGGCGCTGGAAGCTCGAACTCATTGAAGGGATGAACCCTGACTGGCGCGATCTTCACGACCATATCGATGTCACGGCGACACTGATGGATGAAGAAGCGGGACCCCAGCTTGCGCTGGGGTGACGGGTGTAGGGGATGTTGAACCGGTTCGAGATGGAAAAGCTTAGACGGTTCGCTCATATGCTGGGGCAGCAATGCGCAGATGCGCGAGGCTCTCGATGCAAGCATCGACATTGTCGAAGGGAAGCCTGCTCAATTGATCAAGTGGCATATCCCACCATTGCAGTTCCAGGAGGCGCTCGATGGTCGCTTGCGGAAAACGGTGACGAACGATGCGCGCCGGCACTCCCACGGCAATCGCATAAGCAGGTATGTTGGAAGTGACCACGGCTCCCGCTCCGATGACGGCGCCGTCGCCTACGGAAACGCCTGCGCGGATGACCGCTTTTGAACCAACCCACACGTCATTGCCAATGAATGTCGGCGGGAACATGTCCCACTCGGCATTCTGAAGCCTGGCATATCCCGGACAGCTCGGGAAATTTTCATTCGTGTACTGAAATTCATGCGTGCTCAGGAAGCTCAAGGGATGGCTGGTCGCGCCGATCTCGGCAGTCCGGCCGATCGAGCAAAAACGGCCGATCGCGACTTTGCCGTATATGACGCTTGAGGCATTGATGAAAGTGAAGGAGCCGATCCGCGACTCCGGCCAGACTTCGACGTGATCACGGAGGACCACGGGATGTTCCAGCTGAACGTTGGAGCGAATTCTCGCGTGGCGTGAAATCCCGGAATGAATCTCATCTTTTGTCATCGTGTTATCTCTGTCCACCCGTGCCTTTTGGACGCACCGCGCGGAAGAGACACCCCAAGATTTCACGAAATATGCGACACAAAATTGTGACGGCTGGCAAGCCGACTTCCAAGGCGAGCGCCCAAAGTTCGGAGCACGTGTCGCGCAACCCCGATCTTTGACGACATATGCACGAAACCGTGAACCATGCCGGGGACTACATTGAGCTCGTGCTCGACGCCCGCGCGGGCCAAACGTGCGGCGAGATCAATCGTATCGTCGCGCAGCGGGTCTAATCCTGCTGCAACGAGATAGAGCGGCGGCAAACCGGATAAGTTTGCGTGAAGTGGAGCGGTTAGCGAGTTGGCGTCCGCCGCTCCCAAATAGTTTTGCCAATACCAGCGCATGCGCGCCGTGGTGAAGCCAAAACCGCCATCGCCAAAGAGGCGGTGACTCACCGTGTCAAACCGCGGCGCGAAACAGCCGTAGATTAATCCAGCGGTTGCCGGCATCGGCGCGCGGCCGTCCCTGGCGGCCAAAATTCCTCCAAGCGCAAGATTGGCTCCCGCCGAATCGCCAACAATGGCCACCCGGGAGGAATCGATGCCTCCGCCGAGAATGCCGCTCGAGATCGCGGTTAGCGTGGCAACGACATCGTCCAATGCGGCAGGCGCTGGATTTTCCGGTGCGAGCCGATAGTCGATCGCCAAGAGCGGCAGGCCGCTTTCCAGTGCGAGCAGCCGCGCGAGACGTTCATAGGTGGCGATTGAACCGAACGTCCAACCTCCGCCATGAAGATATAAAACGACGGGGAGTCGAATGCCGGGCCGCGGCTGATAAAGGCGCGCCGGAATCACTCCCGCGGGGCCCGGGATATCCAGATCGCGAACCGCGGATATTTCAGGAAGCGGAACGTTCCACGCCAAATCCATTTCGTCGACGAGAGAACGAGCTTCGGCAATCGGCATTACCGTGAAATCAACGGGCGGCGCCAAGCGCCATCCATCAAGTATGCGTTGCACGTCAGGGTCGATGTATTCCGCACCATTGACGGCGACAGAATCTTCGGAGAGGTCGCGCATCACAATCTTTCGATAGCCAACGAGCCCAGCGGATTTCCCGCTTCGCCAGGTGCGAATTAAACGTCGCTAAATCGTTACTTACATTTTACGAGAATGTTACAAACAGCGGCGCGTCCGTCAACGCTGTCGATTGAGGCCCATGTCCATGGGATTGATGCTCTCTTCGATGCCTTTGATTTCGCGGGCCAGGAGCTGAATGAGCTCGGGGAGGCGTCCTGACTGAAGCCTTGCACTCGTCATGTTGATGGCAAGGGCGCCGACCACATCGCGGCCCCTTGGCAGAATTGGCATGGCGAGCGCTGAGATGCCTTCAACAAGCCGGCCATGGTCGAAGGCGTAGCCCTGCTCCCGGATATCCGGCAGGCGCGTGGCTATCTCTTCTGCCGAGAGCTTGTTGAAGCGCGGATAGGATGGGGCGTTTGTTTGCAGGATGAGCTCGGCCTCCTCGGGGGGCAGGAAGGCGAGGATGGCCTGGCTCGCCGGACCCACGCCCAGAGGTATCTGTCCGCCGACCTGGCCTGTGAGGCTGTCGATCATGTAGCTGCCTTCCTGGCGATCGACGCAAACCGTATTGAAGCCGTTGCGCGCCATCAGGAAAACCGTGTCGCCCGTTTCAGCGGCGAGGCGGAGGAGGCTCGGGTGACAGAGTCGCTTGAAACCGGTCCCGTCGGCCGCCTGGGCTCCCAGCGCGAAGACGGAAAGGCCGAGGCGGTAGCGCTTCGTCGCGCGCTCCCGTTCGACCAGGCCGTGGCGCTCGAGGGCGGCGATGATGCGGTGAGCCGTCGATGCCTTGAGATTGAGCGCCTCCGCCAAAGTCGCGGCCCGAGCACCTTGCCCGCCGATCTCGCCCAGATATTTCAGAATCGCAACCGCACGTCCGAGCAACTGAACGCCTGCCGCCTTCTCACTGTCCGGTTCCGCATTCACGCCGTGCTCCGTTCAAAGCCCGCGAGAGACTACAGGCTTGCGCGAGAAGCGCAATCGGACTTGCCTGTCATGCATCCTCGGCGGTCAGACTGACGACACGCTCCCGCATCTCGATAACCAGCGGGGCGCTCAGCACATGAAGCAGCGGGGCGATCGCGCCTGATTGAAGCCCCTCTATCGCGGCAAGGAGCCGGGGGGCAAACTGGGAGTCAACAAGACCGCGTGTGGCGGCGTTGAGCTTGGCCTTCAATTCCGGCCAGTCCATGGGATTGCTCGGCTCGCCCTTGGGCGCGGTAACGGTGCGGACAAAACGCCCGGAGGATGTTTCGATTTCAATCCGCGCCGGAACAGCTTCGGGGAACATGCGATCGAGCTTCGGATCGATCGACAAACGAACCCGCTCGGCCAGAGCCAGCACGTCTACATCGCGGAGCGAACTTTCCTTAAGGGGAAGCAAAGCTTCAGCACCGTGGCACGCAGCCAGGGCAACGCAGAAGGGGATGCTGTATTGCGCGGCTTCAAGAGTAGGCGGCCGGACATCGTTGTTGAGCTGGAGTGCCCGCGCGAACGTTTCGATTTTGATGGATTGGATTGCTTCGGCCCGGAAGCCTTCGGCCGCCTGCATTTCCAACAACGCATCGATTGCAGCATGGGCCCAGCGGCAGCAGCTATAGGGCTTGAAGTAGATTTCATCCATGTGCCAGCGCTCGCCGAGGCCTTCAATCAGGCATGCCGGGTCGTAGTGGGCGTCATTGTCGAGCAGATCGAGTGGCCCGGTGAATCCTGCGGCAGCGAGGTCCACCGCGGCGAGGCCGGTTGCGGCCGCCCAGGCAATCCCCTCTTTCACGTGATTGCCCATGACGCGCGAATAGGCGACCGCCGTCAGATTCGGCGCGGTGACCCCGGCAATGGCGATTGATTCGGCGATCTGTCTTACCGATAGCCCGCGCAACCAGGCCGCACCGGCTGCGGCGCCCTGCCCGCACCAGCGGCCGCTCACCAATGTGTCAACCTTGCTCAAGTCTCGCGCAGCTGCGATTCGGACGCTGATTTCGTAGCCCAGCGCAATGGCGGTCAGAACCTGGCCGGCATCCGCCTTCAAGACCTCGGCTGTTGCGAGAACGGCGGGGATGACACAGGCGCCGGGATGGCCGGACGCAGCCCTGTGACCATCGTCGAGATCTAGCATCGATGCGACCGCCGCATTGGCGAAAGCGGCCCCCGCAACTGTGAGACGCGTATCCGAGAACCAAATCTGCGCTGCACCTGTTCCCCAGATCTGCTCAGCCGCTGCACGGGCGGCCCGTCCGCCGGGGCTCGCGTGGCCGACAACGGCTGCAATTGTGAGATCGAAGATCGCTTTCGTGGCCAAGGTTTGTGTTCGCTCCGGAACAACGCTGGTGCGGCGCACGAAGGTGGCAAGCGTCTCGGCAAGGGTCATGCTGTTCTCCCGCCAGCCTGCGTCGTTGGCCTCAGAAATCCAGGATTTATTCAAAATATCACCACAAGATGGAAATAACGGTTGCTTCTTTCCATATAGTGAGTAATCTGATTTGTAAAGGAATTGCAAACGGCGAGTAACAACTTTGCGAAAGTTGCTTGCAGACACGGGTTTGAGGACGGGCGAAGCATCTGCTCATAAAGAGCAGTTCCGTCGTTTGGAAGGCCGCGCGCGCCGGCGCGTCCACTGCACTGTGGATGGCCAAGAGGTTGATGCATTCGAGGGCGACAGCCTGCTTACGGTGCTTCTGCTGCAGGGGCGCCATGTGAGGCGTTTTGAATTTTCCAATGAATTTCGCAGCGGTTTTTGCCTGATCGGGGCTTGCCAGGACTGTTGGGTCACTGCCGATGGCAGGCCATTGCGAGCGTGCACCACGCTTGTGGTGGCCGGGATGCATATCCGGACCGGAGCGCATGATGGCGCCTAGAGTCGTTATCATCGGCGCGGGGCCGGCCGGTGCGCGGGCGGCCGAAGTGCTGGTGGGCGCGCGGCATCGGCCGATCGTGATCGATGAAGCTGCGGCGAGTGGCGGACAGATTTATCGTCGGCCACCGTCCAGCTTGGCTCGCGCTTATGAGAAGCTGTACGGCTTCGAAGCGCAGCGCGCGCATCGCCTTCACGATGCTTTTGATGCCCTAAAGACTCGAGTCGACTACTGGCCCAACAGCACGGTGTGGAATATCCGCGGGCGCAGACTCGATGTGATCACTGCATCGGGTTCCACGAATCTCAACTGGGACCGCTTGATCCTGGCCACCGGCGCCATGGACCGGGTGATCGCCTTTCCGGGCTGGACGCTGCCCGGCGTCTTTACTCTGGGCGGCGCGCAGACGGCGCTTAAATCCCAAGCCTGCGCCGTGGGCGAGCGTGTGGTTTTTCTAGGGACCGGCCCACTGCTCTATTTGACAGCATTCCAATACGCGAAGGCCGGTGTTCAGGTGCAGGCTGTGCTCGATACGGCTTCTGCAAGCGGCAAGCGGAAAGCGCTGCCTGGTCTTGTGAGCGGCGGACGGACCTTCCTCAAGGGCCTCTATTATCTTGCCTGGCTCACCGCACATGGCATTCGCGTTGTCTCTGGAGTTACTCCGATCAGAGCGGAGAGCGGCGCGGATAGCGCGCTAGCAGCGCTGGTATGGCGCGACGGACGGGGGCACGAGCAGCGCACGGCTTGCGATGCGCTCGCATTTGGCTTCGGTCTCAAATCGGAAACACAGCTGGCCGATCTTTGTGGAGCATCCTTCTCCTTCGATGCCGGGCAGCGGCAATGGCTTCCGGTGCAGGATGCCGACGGCCGCGCCGGTGTTGACGGCGTTTATCTTGCGGGCGATGGCGCCGGCATCGGCGGAGCCGCCGCAGCCGAGCTTAGCGGAGCGCGTGCTGCACATGCGCTGCTCCGCGATCTCGGCCGCCGCGACAGTGCAACCCATCTGACAAGGATCAACCGGAGGCTTCGTGGCTTCGAACGGTTTCGCAAGGCGCTGGATGAGCGAGCCTTCCCTTTTCCGGCGGGATTGGCGTCCGAGGCTGCCGACGATTTGATGATCTGCCGCTGCGAGGGTGTTACCGCGGGCGAATTGCGCAACGCTGCCCACACGGATGGCGCGCGGGACATCAATCGCGTGAAGGCGCTCACCCGTCTTGGCATGGGCCGTTGCCAAGGCCGCGTGTGCGGCGCCGGCGCGGCGGAGATCCTTGCCAAAACTCTGGCTGTGCCGATCGAGGAGGTCGGCCGTCTGCGCGGCCAGGCGCCGATCAAGCCTCTGCCGCTTTCTCATTTTATCAGCGAGGTTGCGGCGTGAGTTCTATCGATGTCGCAATTGTCGGTGGTGGACTGGTCGGCTGTTCTGCCGCGTTGTTTCTGCGCCAGCGCGGGGCGTCTGTTGTTCTGCTGGAGCGAGGGGTTTGTGGAAGCCAGGCGAGCGGCGTCAACTATGGCGGCGTGCGCCAGCAGGGGCGCCATCTGGCGGAGCTGCCGCTGGCGAGGCGCAGCCGGGGAATTTGGGCGCAGCTGAAGGAGCTGGTTGGCGCGGACTGCGAATTCATTGCGAGTGGTCATTTGAAGCTCGCGCGCTCCGAGAGGGAGATGGAAGACCTGGAAAATTACGCCAGAGAGGCGCGCACGTACGGCCTCACTCTCGATCTCATGGATGCGCGGGCACTCGGCAAACAGTTTCCCTGGCTTGGCGCGGGACTTGCGGGCGGGTCGTACTCGCCAGAAGATGGGCAAGCCAATCCGCGCCTGGTGGCACCGGCTTTCGCCAAGACGGCCAAGGCGGCAGGCGCTGACATCCGCGAGGGCGTCGAGGTTCTCGAGGCGGGCTTTGACGGCTGTCTTTTCGAATTGCGATTGTCCGATGGCACGACGGTCAGGGCACGCCGCCTGATCAATGCCGCGGGCGCCTGGGGTTCTTGCCTTGCCGGGCAATTCGGCGAGGCTGTGCCCGAGGACGTCATGGCGCCAAATATGTGCGTCACCGATCCAATCCCCTATTTCCTCGTGCCAAATCTGGGAGTTTGTGGTGGCGACATATACGTCCGCCAGATCCCGCGGGGGAATGTCATTTTCGGCGGCGGCGTGGGGATTGCCAATCGAGATGCGCTCAGAGCCCATCCGCTGCCCGACATCACCGAAACGGCGGTCAGACTGGCAGTCGCTCTCGTGCCCAGGCTGAAGACCGCGTTGCTCATCCGCACCTGGTCGGGAATTGAGGGCGTCTTGCCGGACGCCCTGCCGGTCATCGGCCCAAGCGCTACTACTCCGGGGCTTATCCACGCCTTCGGCTTCGCCGGGCATGGGTTCCAGTTGGCGCCGGCCGTCGGCGCCGTGCTCTGCGAGTTGGCGCTGGACGGTGCGACGCCAACGCCCATCGATCACTTCACTATCAAACGTTTTGCCGCCAAGCCGGCGGCCGCGCCCGGTTCCGGCAACGTGAACAAGAAGGAAAGACTTTGCGCATGAAGGGACAGTTCGTTGGAGTTCGTAGCCGGGCAGGCTCCCGCGACTGGGCAGGCGCATGCGCCGTCTGTCACCATTGCCCGACGAAGAAACCGTAAAAAAGCAGGAAGGTAACGTCCATGATGATGATCTCACGCAGAAAGTCGATATTGTTGGCAGCGGCAACTGCTGTCTGTTCATTCACCGCGACGATCTCCTATGCCGGGCCGGAGGACTATAAACTGGTGGAGCCCGGAAAACTGACGATTGCGACGACCGCGGAAATGCCGGGAATAGTCCCTCAAGACGGCAAGCTCGCCGGTTATGACGGAGAAATTCTACAGATAATCGCCGAGCGACTTGGTCTTCAGGCAAATCCGCAGAAAATGGAGTGGTCAGGCGTCATCGCCTCAGTGCAAGCCGGGCGAATGGATGTGCTCGGAGGCAATGTGGGGTGGACGGAAGAACGCACAAAAATCATGAATTTGACCGATCCCACGCAATACTTCGCCAATGGCATCATGCATAAAGCGGATCAGCCCATGTCCAAGCTGGCGGATCTTGAAGGGAAAAAGGTCGCGACGATCACGGGCTTTTCGTTCATTCCGGAACTGGAGAAGATCAAGGACATACAGCTGTCGTTCTATGATACGTCGGATGCAGCGCTCCGCGATCTCCTGGCCGGACGGGTGGAAGCCGTCATCGCAGATCCACCAGTTATGGGATATGCCATTGCGCAAAATCCAGAATGGAAGCTGGCCTTCACGGCGTTTGACGACAACAATCCCGACTTTCCCATGCTCACGGGTAAAGGCCGCCAATTCGTGCTCGGATTGAATAGCGAGAACAAAAAACTAACGGAAGATATGAATAAGGTTCTCGCTGATCTCTGGGCTGATTGCACGATGAAAAAAATTGGCGAGAAATATGGCATGACTGGCGACACCTGGTTTGTACCAGGCGCCGACAATGCGCGCGCTGGAGTTGACCGCCCGAAAGATTGGACGCCTCCAAGCTGTAAGTAAGCCTCAGCAACAAAAAGCGCGGCGACATCTCGCAATGCTATCGCCGCGCAATTCTGTTTAGATTTCTTTGGCTATTGTCATGCAGTCAAGCGAACTTCTCGAAGTCACTGATGTACACAAAAGCTTTGGCGCTCTGCATGTATTGCAGGGTATCAGCTTTTCAGTGAAGCCTGGAGAGAAGGTCGCCATTATCGGGCCGAGCGGTTCAGGTAAATCGACGTGCCTGCGCGCTATCAATTACCTGGAGCCACCCTCAAGCGGCCAGATTAGCTTGCTTGGTACGAGAATTGGCGAACGTCAGCTCCCTTCGGGAGAATGGCGGCGCATGAGTGACGCCGAACTGGCGCCGCAAAGGGCCCAGATCGGCATGGTTTTTCAGTTGTTCTATTTGTGGCCCCACCTGACGGCCCGCGAAAATGTGGCGCTTCAACCGCAGAAGGTTGTTGGCATGAATAAGCTGGATGCATTGCATCTTGCCGACGAAATGCTGGCAAAGGTGCATTTGAGCGACAAGGCCGACGAATACCCCGAGAGACTGTCGGGTGGGCAGCAACAGCGCGTTGCAATTGCACGCTCGCTTGCCCAGCAACCGAAGCTGCTTTTGTTCGATGAGCCCACCTCGGCGCTCGATCCGGAGCTGGTGGGAGAAGTGCTGGGCGTTATCCACGAACTGGCCGATGAAGGCCGGTCGATGGTTCTTGTTACTCATGAAATCGGGTTTGCACGCGAAGTCGCGGACCGGGTCATATTCATGGACAACGGGGTGATCGTTGAAGAAGGCGATCCAAAGAAAGTTCTCGCCAAGCCACAGAGTGAACGACTGCAGCAATTTCTCCGGCAAATGAATTCGGGGAGATCGCCCCAGTGAACGGCCTGCTTCATGTACTGGAGTTTGCGGTTCCCCTGGTGGAAGCAGCAGGCATTACAATTATTGTCTCAATCGGGGCGTTTTTCGTCGCAGTGACGATGGGACTCGGCCTAGCCAGCTTGCGCCATTTTTACACTACTCCGGTGATCAGATGGCCAATCCAGGCCTATGTTGAGTTGTTTAGAAATATCCCAAGCCTCACGCATCTCTTTATCCTGTTTTATGGTTTGGCATATCTTGGCCTTCGCCTTGGCTCGATCACCGCTGCGATTCTGGGCCTTGGCCTCATCGGCGCCGCTAGCCTTTCCGAAACCTTTCGGGCAGGCTTTGAATCCCTTCACCACGGCCAGAGGGAAGCAGCACTCGCCGTAGGCATGTCGCCCTTCATCGCCTTTCGCGAGGTCATCCTTCCCCAAACCTGGCGCATTACGCTGCCGCCGATCGGAAACTATGCGGTCCAACTGATTAAAGACACCTCGCTTGTCGCGGCCATCGCCGCGCCAGAGATAATGTTCACAGCTCGCAATCTGGTGGTGAACACATTCGAGACAACTCTTGTCTACACATTGGCGGCCGTTATTTATCTTGCCTTGTGCCTGCCATTGTCGCGCACCGTTCGCTATCTCGAAACAAGGGCAGCGACACCGCGATGATCGAATTCATCAACACCCTATGGTCCAATGCGCCTGAATGGTTGTCGCGTTTGCGTCCGGCTCTTTGGCTGACGTTGTTACTGACTCTATCCAGTTTCGCCTTGGCAATTGGAATTGCCATACTTCTGGAGCTAGGGCGCGTCAGCCGCTGGACTGCTCTTCGCAAAGCGGTTGCCGCCTATATCGACCTATTCCGCAGCGTCCCAATTCTGGCGGTGCTTTATCTCATTTACTTCGGCCTTCCGGGCCTGGGTATTTCATTCTCCGCGTTCACCTCGGGGACGCTTGGGCTTGGAATTGTCTACAGTACTTATATTGCGGAGATACTTCGCGCCGGCGTACAGTCCTTGCATCGTGGACAGAGTGAGGCAGCGCTCGCGGTCGGAATGACGCCGATTTCGACGTTTCGATGGATAATCCTTCCTCAGGCGTTACGTGTTGTAACTCCACCGCTCCTCGTCGCACTCATTTCACTTCTCAAGGATACCTCCATTTGCGCGCTCATAGCCGTCAATGAGCTGATGCTGACTTCGAAGTTGATAATGTCGGAATTTTTCCTGCCGCTTCATATCTTCGTTCTCGTTGGCCTGATTTATTTTGCAATCGCCTGGCCGATGTCTTTGTTTGTTCGCTGGCTTGAGCCGCGTCTTCATCGCGGACGCCGGCTTGCAACGGTGGCGGCGGGAACGGCGCGACAGAAACGCCCATCGATCACTTCACCATCAAACGTTTTGGCGCCGAGGCGGCCACGCCCGTTTCCGGCACCGTGAGTAACAAGGAAAGACTTTGCGCATGAAGGGTAACCACCAGGCCTTCTCGACGATCGAGTTTCGCGACCGGGTCCGGCGCGTCCAGGAGCAGATGAGTGCCGAGCACATCGATGTGCTGCTGATCCACTCGCCGGAGAATATTTATTATCTGACCGGCCATCAGACGTCAGGCTATTTCGCCTATCAGGTCTTGATCCTGAGCCAGAAGGCGGAGCCGCAATTGCTGCTTCGTTATCTGGAGCGCGGCAACGTCGACGAATATTCCTGGCTCCCCGAAGCGGCGACATGGAAAGAAGGCGAAGACGCCGTTGCGAAGACGCTCGACCTGGCCCGTGCAACCGGTGCTGTGGGCAAGACGGTCGGGCTGGAAAAGAAATGCTGGTTTCTGACGGCCGCGGTGGCCGAGGCGCTGGCGGCCGGACTCTCCTCCTCGCGCATCGTCGATGCGAGCCTGCTTGTTGACCGGGTCCGGCTCATCAAATCCGAGGTGGAAGTCCGCTATCTCCGGCAAGCGGGCACAATTGCCGAGGTGGAGCAACGCGCCGCCTTAGCCGCCATAACGGAGGGCGCGACCGAAGCCCAGATCGCGGCAGCGGTGTACCAGGCCGGCGTGCTGGCGGGTTGCGAATATACGGGCCTGCCGCATCACATCATGTCGGGGTATCGCTACAACATCTGCCACGCCAACTGGGGTCCCAAGGTGGTCCGGCGCGGCGAGCTGGTCTTTCTTGAGCTCTATGGCTGTTTCGAGCGCTACCATTCCACTCAAATGCGGACCATCTCGCTCGGAGCGCCGGGCAAGGAGGTGAAGCACGCGGCCGAGATCGTGATCGCGGCGCAGGACGCGGCCTTTGCGGCCATGCGGCCCGGCGCCTCGGCGCGTGAAGTCGATGCACTGGTACGCAAACCCATCCGCAAGATCCGCCCCGACTATTTCAATCGCAGCGGCTATTCGACCGGCATCGGTTTTCCGCCGCGCACGGGCGAATGGGAAGCGCTCGACTTCAATGAACAACAGGATTGGGAACTGAAGGAGGGGATGGTTTTCCACATGCTGGCGTTGGCGGGAGGCTTCGGGATCAGCGAGACCCTCGTGGTCACGAAATCCGGAATCGAAAGCCTGACGCCATCCAATCCGCGCGAGCTCATCGTCAAATGACCTGAGAGATGCGGAATCGAAAACGTGCCTAACGATAACAAATTGCAACATGGGAGACTGGAAATGACTAGGACAAAGATCCTGAAGAAATCTATTTCTCGCCGGCTCTTTCTCGGCAGCGCGGCGGCGACCGCGTTTGCGGCGAGTGCCCCCTGGGTGCGCCGAGCCTCTGCCGCTACTTTCTCGGGCAAGGAGGTTCGGGTCCTCACCTGGTCCGATCCAACCGGACAGGCGGCGGTGCGCAACATTTTGAAGACGTTTGAAGAGCAGACCGGCGCCAAAGTCATCGCCGATCTCACGGGAACCACGTCCGACATGATCGCCAAGATCAAAGCCTCGGCTTCACGCCCGCAATATGACCTCGTCATCTTGTCCGGGTTCGGCGCGAGCACGCTTGCGGAGGCTGGGCTACTGGACAAACCGGACCTCGCCGCCATTCCGAACTCGGCCGATGTTCTGCCGGATTATCAGACTGGCGCCAACGGCCATGGTCTCGGTTATTTCCTGTGGAGCGATGGATTGATCTACAACACCAAAACCTATGCGACCGCGCCAAAGTCTTACAAGATCCTGTGGGACGCGGAAAACAAGGGCAAGATCATCCTGCCGCCGCCGGAAAACCTAGCCGCCCTCGAACTGGTGATCATTGCGGCACGGATAGCTGGCGGCGACGCCGCCAATCCCGATAAAGGTTTCGAACTGCTCGCCAAGTTGAAGGATCAGGTGCTGGCAATCTCGCAGAACGCCAGTCAGATGGCCGACCTGTTCCGTTCAAACGCCGCGAATGCGTCGGCGGTATTTTCGCCTCTGGTGTTCGCCGACTTCATTCCGAATCCCGAATATAACATGAGCGGCACTTACGATCTGGAGGAAGGATTTTTCGTCGACCTCCAGTTCATGGTTTCGCCGAAGGGACACCCCGGCGATAGCGAGGTCGTCAACGCACTCATGAACCACGCGCTGGACCCGGCCGTTCAGGGCAAGATGGCGGAAGAAGTCTGGTACGGGCCGGTTAATCAGAAGGCAGCTCTCTCGGACAAGGCCAAGGCAAGCCCCTATGTGCCTTCGCCCGAAGTCATCAAGGACAAGACGGTGCGGGTCGACGCAGATTTTCTCGCCTCTGTCCGGGAAGATTGGATCCGCCGCTATACTCAGGCGGTTATCGGATAGCGATCAAGAGCCGGACCGGACGTTACGGCGTCCGGTCCGGACCACCGGCCGCTTGAGCCCAGGCGCGGCTGTTCGTTTGTCGGAAATCCTAGTATCGAGAGATAATGCAAATGCCGCCACCAGTCCTCGAATTGCGCAACGTGTCGCGCATTTTCGCGCCGAGCGGCTTCCGGGCTGTCGATGGCATTGATCTCCAGGTCGCGCCCGGGGAAATCGTTTCGATCCTGGGGCCGTCCGGCTGCGGCAAGACGACGACGTTGCGCATGATCGCCGGGCTCGACAACCCAACGGGCGGCGATGTCCGCATCGCCAACGAGAGCGTCTTGCAGAAACCTCCCCATCTGCGGAAGGTGGGTCTCGTCTTCCAGTCGCTTGCGATCTTTCCGCATATGAGCGTGCGCCAGAATGTTGCCTTCGGCTTGCGCATGCAACGGGCCTCCACGGCAGTTATCGAAGACAAGGTGGATCGCATTCTCGAACTCGTTCAGCTGCCTCCAGCACAGTTCGCCAGCCGCCAGCCCGAGCAACTGAGTGGCGGACAACTGCAGCGCGTGGCGCTGGCGCGAACCCTGGTGACGGAACCCGCTCTGGTGCTTTTCGATGAACCCATGGCGTCCCTGGACCGGCGCCTGCGCGATTATATGGCGGTCGAATTGCGAGCCATCCAGAAAAAGCTTGGCCTTGCCGCGGTGTATGTCACCCACGATCAGGAAACAGCATCGGCCATGTCGGATCGCATCGCGATCATGGACTCAGGAAGAATCGTGCAAGTGGGGCGGCCCGAAGACGTGTATGAACGGCCGGACAGCCGCTTCGTGGCCGAGTTTCTCGGTGACGCCAACTTCCTGAAACCACAAGCGGTTGGTGGAAGAAACGGTAAGCGGCGGTCACTTCAACTTTCCGGAGTTCCGATTGAAGCCGACGATGCGGGGCAGCAGAGCAATGGCGAGCCTTTCATCATGTTCCGGCCCGAGCATGTCGCCATTCGTGCGAAACAGGATAAGGGCGCGGGCTTGACGGGCGTTCTCACCGGCTGCCAGTTCAGTGGCGGCTACTATCGGTGGCGGGTGCAGCTCACGGACGGTCAGTTCGTCGTTGGCCGCACGACGGCCGATCCCGCCCGCGGCGAGGCCAACGGCGGCAAGGTCTGGCTTTCCATCAACCCAGAACATGTGAGGTTGCTGCGGCAATGACGTCGATTGCGGACAATATGATTGCCGCGGACCTGCCGGCGATCCGCGCCAGTCCAAAAGTTCAGGGCGCCAGCCAATGGAAAGTCGCGGCCCTGCTCTTCCCCGCCAGTTTGCTTATCGGGCTCCTCCTGGTCTGTAGCCTTGCGGTGTTGCGCATCAGCTTTGGCGAGCGCCATGCGGAATGGAGCGAATGGTCGCTTGGCAGTTACCAGGCGCTGCTCGACGGCTATTATCTGCGTATTCTCGCCGATACGATCTGGCTCGCTCTGCTCAGCGCCGTCGCTACGACGATGCTTTCATTTCCCATAGCGCTCTTCATGACGCGAACCGCTTCGCAGGCTGCGAGGCGGCTGGTTCTAATCTGCATCTTGCTGCCGATGCTAGTCAGCGTTCTCGTTCAAAGCTTCGGGTGGATGGCGATCCTTGGCCCGAGCGGGTTCTTGAGCCAAGCCTTGGGTTTTTTGACGAATTCAGAGCGGCCCGTGTCGCTGCTCTTCAACCGGACAGGCATCCTGCTCGGCCTGATACAGACCGCAGCGCCGTTGGCGGTGCTGCCCATCGTCGCCTCCTTGCGGACAATCCCCATCCAGCTCGAAGAGGCGGCGGCCGTGCTCGGCGCAAGCCGGTGGCGCGTCTATCGGCACATTATCTTGCCGCTGGCCTGGCCCGGCATCGCCAGCGGAGCCATTCTGGTCTTTGGTTTCAACACCGGAGCATTCGTCGTTCCACTCCTGCTGGGGGGCATGAAGGTGACCACGATCGCCGTCGTCATCCGCGACCAGATGGGAGCGATACTGAATTGGCCCATGGGTGCCACCCTGTCTCTGATGCTTATCCTTCTGGCGCTCGGCGTGCAGGCCATGCACCGGATCATCGCACCTGGCCGTACTGCAAGGAGAGTGGGATGAAGAGCATCGCGATCGGACGCGGCGGCGCGGAAGCGGCTGCCATCAAGCTCCTCACGATCATTCTCCTTCTGGTATTGCTGTCGCCCATCGTCATGGTCGTCGCCATGTCTTTCACGGCAGGCGAGACGCTGCAGTTCCCGCCACCGGGGCTTAGCCTGCGCTGGTATGCCGAGATCTGGTCAATGCTTGCGGGAGACGATGCCGGCAGTTCGCGGCTTGGTGAATCGCTTGCCATGAGTCTCGTTATCGCCGCAGCCGCCGCCCTTACCTGTCTGGCGGCCGGCCTGCCGGCTTCCTATGCCCTGGTGCGCTTTCGCTTTCGCGGCCGCGGGGTTATCGACGAGCTGCTCGGTTTGCCGGTCGTCTTTCCAACGGTGGTGCTGGGAATTGCCCTTCTGGTTCTGGTCAGCATGAGCGGCCTCGATCTGGGTCTCGTGCCGATCGTGGTTGCACACGCCATCATCGGGCTGCCGTTTATGATGCGAAATATTATCGTCGCTCTGCAGGGCACGGACCCAAAACTTGAGGAAGCCGCGCGAACGCTTGGCGCGTCGCCCGTGCGGGCCTTCTTCGAGGTCATCCTGCCGCTGATACGGGGTGGGATCGCATCGGGCATGCTGCTGGTGTTCATTCTCTCGTTCAACGAGTTCACGCTCAGTTATTTCCTCTATACGATCGACGTGTTTCCGCTGCCGATCTGGCTGTTCCAGCTGGGCAACACTTCCTTCAGCCCGGCGATCTTCGCTGCTTCGGCGCTCATCGTGTTCCTGAATATCGGCGTTATTCTGCTCGTCGATACGCTTGTCGGCAATCGTGGTGCGGCGGTCTGATCGATGGCAGATATTTCCCTGGCCGATAATCGCAAGCGCCATGGCGGCAGCTTTGAGCCCGATTTTGCGACGATCGAATCCCTTGCCAGCGCTATGGAGAAACGCGAAATCTCCTCGGAAGAAATTACGAGGAACTTGATCGAGCGCATCGGCCGTCTGGACGGGAAGCTGCATAGCTTCGTGGCCATCGATCCCGAGCAAACCTTGCGGCAGGCGCGCACCGCCGATGCCGCACGCGCGGCGGGGCTGGCCACCGGTGTCCTGTTCGGGGTGCCGATTGCCGTCAAGGACATATTCGACTGGGCGGGCTATCCGACGAAGGCTGGCTCCAACGCCCTTAAGGATCGGCTTCCCGAGGTTTCTGCCAATGCCGTGCGGCGGCTTGAATCGGCGGGGATGATCGTGCTGGGCAAGACCCATATGGTGGAGTTTGCCTTTGGCGGCTGGGGGACCAATCCCGTGACGGGCACGCCATGGAACCCTTGGGACCTGACCACGCACCGGTGCCCGGGCGGGTCGAGCAGCGGATCGGCAGTCGCAGTCGCCGCAGGCCTTGCACCCGCCGCACTTGGAACCGACACCGGCGGATCGATCAGGACTCCGGCTGCCTGGTGCGGCGTCGTCGGCCTGAAAACATCGAAAGGCCTGATCGGGCGTCACGGTGTTGTCCCGCTTAGTCCAACCCACGATACCGTGGGGCCGATTACGCGGTCGGTCAGGGATGCGGCGATTCTTTTGGAGGCGCTCGCCGGTTTCGATGCGCTGGACCCGGAGACCCACCGCACACCGGCTATTGCGCCGATGAAGGATATCGAGGCGGGCATCAAGGGACTCAGGGTTGGCATCTTGGGACAAGAACACCTTTCATCCGTTGAGGGAGGTGTCGGCCGGCTGTTCGCAATCGCGCTGCGTGATATCGAGGCGATGGGCGCCCATCTTGTGGAGGTGCGTCTTCCCTCGCCAATGGAAGATTATCTGCGTGACGGCGGCGATATTATGAGCGCTGAGAGCTATGCCCACCTTGGCCGATATGCCGAACCTTCAGACAGCCCCGTCGATCCGGTGATTCGCGAGCGTATCCTGCGGGGCCGGGACATCTCGGCTTCAGCTTACATACGGCTGATCGAGTCGAGGCGGATAGCTCAGGCTGAATTTCTTGTGGCACTTAGTGAGGTGGATGCGCTTGTCTTGCCGGCCTGTCCGGCGGCTGCAATTCCCGTCGATCAGGTGGTCGAAAGCCTGCCGCCAAACATCTTCGGGCGGTTTGTCAATTTCCTCGATCTCGCCAGTCTCTCGGTTCCCATCGGGGGGACGGAAGCGCGACTGCCAGCCGGCATGCAGATTGTCACGCGCCTGTTCGACGATGCGCTGGCGTTGCGAATTGGCCGAGCGTTCGAGAAAATGCGCGGCGGATTCGTTCAACGGCCGGAAGGACTTTAGATCGAGATGACGTTGGATCGCCCCATTTCTTCACACCGTCATTCCTGCGAAAGCAGGAATCCCGCTTCTCAAGCCCTGGGGAGTTCAAGCGGGATGCCAGCTTTCGCTGGCATAAGTGGCGCTTTACCAGGTTAAAGAGGGTAGAACGAACCTTGGAGTTTGGCCGCTAGACTTAAGGAGCGCAGCCAGGCGGCCGGCACTCGGCATGCATCCCCAAACGGTGCCTAATTCACTGCAATGGATGCCGCTGGTCACGAATGCGACATCGATGCCCGCGGCCATTCCACCGGCGACGTCGGTTGGCAGGCCATCGCCGATCGCCAAGGTCTCATCGGGCCGCAGACCGAGCAATTTGAGGCAGCGCCGGTAGGCCGGCAGATGCGGCTTGCCATAGTAGCGTGTCTCGCCGCCCAAAGTTTCGTATTGCTTGGCCAGGGAGCCCGCGCAAATCGCCACCTCGCTGCCGACATTGACAATCAAATCCGGGTTTGCACACAGGAGAGGCCGCCCGAGTCTAGCGCAGTCGATCAAGACATCCGAATAGGTTTCGACCGTCTCCCCGGCGCAGGTGCCGGTGGCGAGAACGAAATGGGCCAGCCTCGGCGTGTCGACTTGCGTTTGCCGTAACGCCGCAAGTATGCCGAACCCAGATGGCGGGCCGAGATGCAGATATCGCTGGCCCAGACCCTCATGCCAGGCATCCGGCGGATTTGCGAGGGCTTCCAATGTAAGTTCGCCGGAAGTTATCAGATGATCATAGATATCCGGTCCAACGCCCATCGCCTCGAGCTTGGCGGCGACGTCGCTCTCCCGGCGTGGCGAATTCGACAAAAGGCAGACTGACCGTCCGGCGGAACGCAAGTGCTTGAGCGCGTCGATTGCGCCCGGATGGGGACGTTCGCCATCGTGGACGACGCCCCATAGATCGATGATGAAGCCCTGGTAGCCATCGGCGATCCCAGCCAGGCCGGGTTGCAGTCGTTTGAGGGCCTGCATGCGAAGGCCTAGGACGCTGCGCGAATTTCGGCGGACTGGGCCGGCGTTGCCGCCAGGTATTGGCGCGCGTTGGCGGCACCGATGCGCAGCACGATTTCCTGTGCCGCGATCGCGATTGCATCGGCCATGTCGTCCGGGCCGAAGGTTTCGTGCAGCAGATCAACCCAGGCGCCTGGATGGCAAACTGCTTCGGGAAGGCCGGTCACATCGACGGCCAGATATTCCATTGAAATCCGGCCGATCACGGGCGCGGAGAATTGGCCGATGCGGACGGCGGTTTTATTGCCGCAAGTCCAGGGGAGGCCGTGCATGTAACCCATGCCGACGATGGCGATGCGGCTCTGGCGATCGGCCCGGAAGGTTGCCCCATATCCCACGGCCTCGCGCCGGCACAGATCGCGAATCTCGACGATGGGCGCTGATAGCCGCAGCACCGGCTGCAAGGGATGCGGCCGTATCCTTGGATCGTTCAAGCCGTAGAGGGCGGAGCCCAGCCGGGTCACGTCGAAGTGATAGGAATTCCCCAGCCAGGCGCCGGCGGAGGCAACGAGGCTCCCCCAGCGCGGCCGGATAAGCCGATAGAGGTCCGCGAACCGGTTCCGTTGCAACTCGTTGCTGGGATGATCAGGTTGAGCGCTGCAAGCCAGGTGACTCATGATCCCGCGGAGCTGCACGCGCTCGAATGCATCCGACAGATAGAGGCTTCGAACTTTGGCGGCTGGCAAGCCAAGCCGCGCCAGCCCTGTGTCGATATTGAGGATGAAGGGCAGGAGCGCGAAGACGCTGCCGATGAGCGCCATATCTTCATCGGTGTTGACGATGGGAAAAAGCCGGTGCCGAACGTAAACCGCGCCGTATTTGCCGATGTCGCCGCGCAAGACGGCAATCGAGACTTTCGGGCATGCAGAGCGGAGCAGCAGGGCTTCTTCGAGATTGGCGACGAAGAAGAAGGAGCATCCCGCTTGAACAAGCGCCTCGGCAACCGGCACCAAACCGAGGCCATAGGCGTCGCTCTTGACAACTGCGGCGTGATTGACCCGGCTGCCGCTTAGCGATTGCATATACCTGTAGTTCGCTTGTATCGCGGACAGATCCACGCTGAGAACCGCGGTGGCAGGAAGATACGCTGACATAGTTAGCTCCTATTGACCGTGCCGCAGTCCCTACGAACGAAAGCCGCCGTCATGCGGCGCGCTGCTCCTTTGCGCTGGTACGGCGTTGATACTCGGCAAACTTCCGCGCGAGTTCTTCAGCTCTCGCTTCGCAGTCCTCAAGCGGAAGATGCCCGCAGTCGTAGCCTAGCTCCTCGCGCAGGACGCCTGCGGTTTCGGCCGTAAAATGCACGGTGCCCGAACTATCGACATCTTCGATGCCATCGAACTTCTGGCACTGCCGGTTGATATCGACTGCTGCTTCCAGGGAAAGGCCGGTTGGCAGGTCAACCGAGATCGAGTCGTAGCCAAGCTTGACGGGATAGCCGCCGACCAGGCCGAGCGGCCCCGGAGCATGGACCACCCGGTTAGCGTCGTCGGCGATGGCCCGCAAAACGGCCGTTGCGGAGGAGGCAGTGACGGACTGGCCGGCGAGACCCTTGACGCGGCGAAATCGATCGCCGACCAGGGCGAATATCTCCTTGTGGTCGATCTTATCGGCCGTGATCTCTTCACCATTGCGGTACACCGACAGGTGATAAGGCGCGCCGTCGGTCTGACCGGTGCTGGGCATCCGGTAACTCAAGTAGTGATGGGTAAAGAACCGGATGTCGATTTCGGCGACCGGGCATTTGAGCAGGTGCGCGACCGCCAGCCTGATTCCAGGGACGGCATTGGCGATGTTGCCGATGCCGACCGTCGGCGACAATCCCTCAGCGGACAGCGCCGCGTTGACGACATCGGGGTAGGACGCGTTGACGACGACGCTGTGAACATCCGTCTGGCGAACGGCCTTCATCAAGCGGCGGATCAGGACGAGATGCATTGGCGTCCAAACCCCGCCCCTCGCCTTGTCCAATCTTTGAAAGGCGCTGGGCGGGAGTTGTGTGATTACCCACCAGGAATGCAGCGTGGTGGCATTGAATATGATGTCCGGCTTTAGCTCGCTGATCGCTTCGGCGGTACGGCTTGTGTCCATAAGATCGATGAACAGCGGCTCTATCGAGGGGCTTCGCCCGAGGTTCAGCGCTGTGTAACGGGCGAGGTTTACCCGGCGTGCAAGCTTTTCCGTATCCCTGGCGCCCACGAATAGGAGATGATCGCTTTCGGTTTGAGATAAAAAATCGAGGACTGCTCCACCAAGGACTCCTTGACCCAGAATGAGTATCTTTCGCTTCTGTTTTTGTGACCGCACTTGAGCCTCCAATTAAAAGTCATCCGCCTTGCGGCAAGATGCGCAACAACATCCTCTGGTGCAATTAAAGCTTTCCGAAAGATTTGATTGCGGATTGGCGTCGAAGCCGTCGTCGGCATTTGCGCTCAATCGGCCGGCGCGTCGCCTTCGTTGCTTGGCTCCTGCAAGGCATAGCCAACCGACCGCACGGTGCGAATGAGATCCTTGCCAGAGCTTAATTTCAGCGCTTTTCGAAGACGCCCCATGTGCACGTCCACCGTTCTTTGGCTGACATAGATGCCCCCTTGCCAGGCAGCGCTTGCGAGCTCGTCCCTGGAGTAAACGCGGCCGGGGTTTCGCATGAAGTGCCTGAGCAGCCGGAACCCCGTGGGTGTCAGCTGGAGTTCATTGCCGTTCCGCCAGGCGCGGTATGTGACCAGGTCCATTTGAAGGCCGGCAAAGCTCAGCATGACGCTATCGCCGTCCTCGCCGCCGGTTGGTCCCGACATCGCCGTGCGCATGCGGGCAATCAACGCCTCGGGTGAAACCGGCTTGACGAGATACGCATCGGCGCCGGAGTTCAGCACTCCGACATGATCGCCCTCTTCGCCAGCTGGCGTCAGGACGATGATCACGGCTTCGCGCGTCGTCTGTTTAAGGCGCAGGCCCGGCACCGTCGCCTCGTTTCCCGGAAGCATGGAATCGAGCAAGACGGCTTGCGGGCTCCGGTCCGCCAAGCGTTCGATCAGCGATTGGCCGTCGCCTGCGCTCACGACATCGAAGCCGTTCTGCGTTAAGACATATTCCAGCAGCGAGCGAACGGACTCATTCGGTTCCCCGAGCGCCACAAGTGGCCGGCCTGGCACGTTCGCCGGTGGATTGACTGCCAACTCAATTTCCATGAATCCCGCGTATTCCATCGTCACACAACAGCTCAATGAAGGCGGCGCCCGTGTTCCGCTGCCTTTTCGAAATAATCCCTGTGTTGATTCAAAGGGCCATGGTCTTGCTAAATACCGGCAGAAATTTCAATTTCGCAACTATCATATCTGGTAGCGAAGCAACTTCAGGAATGTAGCGAAGCCTGTTTGGCTGCCTTTAGAATGAGAGAAGCAACCTTGTGCAACCTGCATCGCTCCGCTTCTGCAACCAAAAATATCAGAGCTGCGGAGATGCCGGAAACTGCGTCCGCGCGCAATTCTTCCCCGGTCTCCGCCTTCCTTGGAGGGTCTTTCATCGAATGGTCCGTCCTTATGCAGCCAATGGCATCGGTGACTCGAGGATAGACCTGTCCAAGCCGGCGCGGCGGCGGACGTTGGCCAGGATTTCCGAAGAGATTTTGATGGAGGCGGCTGCAATGGAATGACCGCCGGCCCTGCGGACCGGACCCAAAATCTCCAATGGGCATCCTGCCGCCGCAATGACATGACGGAATATGCCGAGCGGCATGACGCCCAGATAGCTCCGGATGCCATGCGCCATGCCGAACTCCTGGCAAGCGCAGATCATTTCGGCAACGACGCGCCGGCGTACCGCGGGCTCCAGATCGCGGTCGCAGCCGAAACGAGTGGCCTCCCAGGTTTGTGAGCTCTCTGGCAGCTCGCCGTCGACCAGGTCCGGCCACAGAACCTTGACCATGTAAGGCTGCGTCGTCGGAATGAGGCGCGTGACCCCGCGCGCGGCACCTTCCTGATCGAGCCAAAGGAGATATTTGGCGGCGGGGGTGTCGAACTGATCAAATTCCAATTGGTTGTAGGTTGGAACATCCCAGCTTTGCCGTTCGACAAACAAGCGATAACGCAATCGGTGGTGCGAGATCCATGCCCGCCCATGGAGGTGCACGGTTTCCCAATCCAGGCATATGATAGACATGTTCGGTTTCTCCTGTTTGCTGAAGCGTCATTGAACAGGAAAACCTGCAGGGCGCGCCTGCCTACATTGGTAGGCGACAAGCGAACGCAGTTAATTTCACCACGCCTAAATAGGAAAACCGCTTGGATTTGCTGAGCGCCAGTGCGCACGAAGCGGCTTGGTAGGGAATCGTGCTGCTGCTTAAATGCGGATGAGACCAAAGCGGATGGCTTTGACCACAGCCACGATCCGGTTGTTGGTCTCGAGCTTCTGCATCGCCTTCTTGATATGAAAGTTGACGGTGAATTCGCTGATGCCAAGGATCACGCCGGTGTCCCAGGACGATTTTCCCTGAGCTGACCAGCGCAGGCACTCCTTCTCCCGCTCCGACAACCGCGGACTGGCCTGAACCGATCCTTCGCCCGATTCGCCCGTGTATGCGACGCTGAACTGTGCGGCGATTGCGTGCAGGTGGCCGAGCCTGCGTGCACAATCGTTTCTGTCGTTGGACGAGGCGAACGACACGACGCTGACCGCCCCCCATGGGCCATGAAGCGGGACACTTACGCCAGAGCGCAAGCCGGCCTCTCGCGCCTCATCCATCACCCGGGTTTCGGCCTGATTGAGATCGAAGCGCTGTTTCAATGCCTCCCAGAGATAGGGCGCCGACATGACCGGCGTGTAACGGACGACCGGGTCAATAGCCTGAAAATCCTGCGCGAAGTAATGCCGTATCCATTCGTCGGGATAGTTCAGAGCCACTGCCGGTGCGTGATGTTGCTTCCGAAGCGGAGCTCCGTCATTGCTCAGCACGCCGTAGGCCAGGCGATCGAATCCTACGCCGTCGGCGGCATTGACCAGCAAGCGGAATAATTCTTCCGTGGACGTGGTTCGATTGGATTGCTCGATGAACTCGGATACTCTCATCGTTCAGTTCCTTACATTCATCTCCTTGTCCCGGTATCCGCCGTTAAGAACAGGAGCCCCCACCGTCACGGGATAATCGAACGCGATTAAGCCGAAGCCGGATCACTGCCACTATTGTATCTCCACGGCCATAATGAGGCGTAATTACCGGCCCCTGGATACCTTGCATCCGATAATTTTCACCAATGCATAGGCTTGAACTTCGCAACGACAGCTTTGGAAAAGAGACGTTGCAGCACAGATGACTGGTAGCCGCTTTACGATGTGGATGAGTTAATCTTTCATTCTGCCGATTCAGCGGCGGTTTGAATCAGCTTGGCGATCAGCGGCTGGTCTGTGCTTTCCGTCCGCCACACCAGGTCGAGCGTAGCAGTCAGATCCAGGTCCGGCACGGAGATCAGCCGCACGGAAGCAGGACAACGATGGCGCGCCGTCTCGGGGATAACGGCAATTCCCATGCCCACGGCAACGAGACTAAGCGCTGCCGACTGGTTGTAAACCTCCTGCACCACATTGGGCTGGAACCCCGCCGCCGTGCACCGCGCCAGGATCGCATCATGATAAGCGGGAGCTAGCCGGCGCGGGAAAAAGATAAAGGGCTCCCCCGCCAGCTCACCGAAATGGGCGGGAGGATGATCAACCCACCTGGAGGATTCCGGCACGGCAATGTGGATGTGCGTGGAGAGCACCTTCCGGTTCGAAAGGCCAGGCAACGCCGTGCCCCACCAAAACATGAAACCCGCATCGATCCGCCGGTCGTGCAGAGCCTCTATCTGGTCGACAGACAGCATGGGAAGCAGCGTCAGCTCGACAGCGGGGTTTTCCTGGCGGAAGCGGTGAATGGCCTTGGGGATCACCGTGTTCCATGAGACCGTCTCGTTGTAGCCGATGACGAGGCGGCCAGCCGCGCCGCGGGCAAGCCGCTGCACCCGGTCCTCCGTTGCGCTGACGGAGGCGAGCAGCTTGCGCGCCTCTTCGAGAAGCAACTCGCCCGCCGCGGTCAGGCGCAAGCCCTCGGGCCTGCGCTCTATAAGCCGGCCGCCGAGCTCAGTCTCGAGATCCTTGATCTGCTTGGAAACGGCGGGCTGTGCCAGCCCCAGACGCACGCCGGCACGAGCAAAGCCCATTTCCTCGGCGACGGCCACGAAGGTGCGAAGTCTTTTGAAATCCATTCGTCATTCCTCGTGCGCCCAGGGGTCATTCCAAATTACGATCAACAAAGCTCCAATATGTCTGATTACTATCGGAACTGAAGTTCACTGAGAAGGCTTTGAGATCATTGTGCGGTCTCCGGAGGGAAATAAAATGTCTATTGGTTCGATTTCGCGGCGCGAGCTCATGACGACGACCGTGGCCATGGCTGGTCTTTCCATAAGCCCGGCACTTGCCCAAGATTCCGACACGACGGGGCTTCGCTTTGATGGGCAACCGGAGGTTGCCTTTCGGGTAAACGGTGTTGATTACCGTCTCGCCCTGGATGCGCGCGTGACGCTTCTCGACCTGTTGCGGGAGCGCCTGAACCTTACGGGCACGAAGAAGGGCTGCAATTTCGGCGAGTGCGGCGCCTGCACCGTCCACCTCGACGGACGGCGGGTCAATGCCTGCCTGGTGCTGGCCGCCTCGCTTGACGGGCGCGAGGTCACGACCATCGAAGGCCTGGCCGATGGCGATAAGCTTCATCCTGTCCAACAGGCCTTCATCGATCATGACGGCCTTCAATGCGGGTTCTGCACGCCGGGGCAGGTGATGTCGGCTACGGCACTCATCGCCGAAGGTCACGCGGGGTCGGACGCGGAAATCCGGGAATGGATGAGCGGCAATCTATGCCGCTGCTCCGCCTATCCGCAGATCGTCGATGCGGTGCGGGCCGCTGCATCCAACAAAGTGGGGAGTGCCACCTGATGCAATCGTTTTCCTATGCGCGCGCGTCGACCCTGCCGGATGTCTTGGCGGCGGGCGCTCAACCCGAAACCATGTTCCTCGCCGGCGGCACAGAGCTGCTGAACTGGATGCGCCTTGGCATCGCCGCGCCGGAGCGGATCGTCGACATTGGGCGGCTTGAGGGTCTCGACCGGATCGAGCCTCTGCCGGATGGCGGCCTCAGGATTGGAGCGCTGGTGCGCCTGAACGATGCCGCGCAGCATGAAGCCGTCATGCGCGACTATCCCGTGCTCAGCCAGGCGATCCTCAAGGCGGCCTCGCCGCAGCTGCGCAACCTGGCGACCATTGGCGGCAATCCCGTGCAAAGGACGCGCTGCGCCTATTTTCGATCCGAGGACAAGTTGCCCTGCAATAAGCGCGAGCCCGGCTCGGGCTGTTCGGCGCTTCACGGCATCAATGATCGTCATGCGATCTTCGGCTGGACAGAGGCTTGCGTCGCGGTTCAGCCCGCCGACCCGCCGGTGGCGCTTGCGGCGCTCGACGCTGTGTTCGTGACCGAGCACCGCGATGGCGGGCGGCGTATTCCGGCGACCGAATTCCACACACTTCCCGACAAGCGCCCGCAGGATCACAATGTGCTGCGGCGCGGCGAGCTCATCACGGCAATTGAGCTGCCCGCCCCCGCTCACCGTTCTGCCTATCTCAAGATCAGGGAGCGCGAGTCCTACGAATATGCCACCGTCTCCGCCGCCGCCGCGCTGGAAATAGATGGCTCGACCATTCGCCGCGCCCGCATTGCGCTCGGCTCTGTCGCCCATCGCCCCTGGCGGCTCAAGGCGGCGGAAGAACGATTGGCTGGTACCAGTATCGAGGACCGCGCCGCATTGCGGGCAGCGATTGAGATGTCGTTCGCCGACGCACGGCCGCTCTCTCACAATGCCTACAAGATTCCACTGGCCAAGAACGCCGCTTTGCGCGTGATCGAAACTGCCGCGAGGATGCCATCATGAGTATTGGACAATCGCTTTCCCGGGCTGACGGACGCGCCAAGGTGACGGGTGCTGCGCGCTATACCGCCGATCAACATGTGCCGAACCTGCTCCATGCGGTTCTGGTGACTGCGACCATTCCCGCAGGGCGGGTTTTGGCCATCGAAACAGACGATGCTCTTGCCGAGCGCGGCGTGGTGCGCGTCCTTACCGACAAGGATATGCCGCGCTTTAACACCGCCGACCAGACGCCCATGGCGCAATCCTTCCAACCGATGCAGGGTGATGAGATCAAGCATGAGGGCCAGCCGGTCGCCATCGTCCTTGCTGAGACGCTCGAAGCCGCGGAGGCGGGCGCTCGCCTTGTCTCGGTCCGTTATGAACCTATGGAAGCGCGCGTGCCGGCCGCATCCGATTGGGCGGCGATCGACAAGGCGTCCGTCACGCCGCGGAAATCCGGGTTCCTTTATTTCGAACCCGAATTCAGCAAGGGGGATGCGGAAGCCGGTCTAGGCGCTGCGGATAAGCGCGTTGAAGAGGTGTATCTGCAGCCCACGCGCCATCACAACGCCATGGAGCCTTCCGCCACCACCGCCTCGTGGAATGGCGACAACGTGATGCTCTACGATGCCTCGCAACATGTTTACGGTCTGCAAAAGGTCCTGTCGGGAATTCTGAATGTTCCAGCTGAGAAAATCCGCGTTGTGGCCGAGTACACCGGCGGCGGCTTCGGTGTGAAGGGCTGGATCTGGCCGCACCAGATACTTGCTGCGGCCGCGTCCCGGATCGCGGGCCGGCCCGTGAAGCTCGTGCTGAGCCGCGCCAATCTCTATTCGACCCTGGGCCATCAGCCTCGCATTGCTCACGAGATGAAACTGGGCGCGGACTCGGAGGGCAAACTCACCGCTATCGCCCATGATGTGGTCAGCGTCACCAACACCACGGACGATTTTGTGGAATTCGCAACCGAGGCGTCAAAGGGCCTCTATGCAACTCCCGCCATGCGTCTCCGCCAGCGCGTCGAGCGCGCCAATATCACCCTTCCCACCGCACTCCGCGCGCCGGTGGAAGGCCCGGGCCTGTGGGCTTTGGAAAGTGCCATGGATGAGCTCGCCCACGCGCTGCAGATGGATCCTCTCGATCTTCGTCTCGCGAACTACGCTGAGAAGGAACCCAGCACCGATCAGCCCTGGTCGTCAAAGAAGCTGCGGGAAGCCTATGAGGAAGGGGCGAAACTCTTCGGCTGGCGGCAACGTCTGCGCGAGCCCAAGCGCGACGGCGATTGGCTCATCGGCCAGGGAATGGCGAGCTGCACTATGGGCGCGTTCCGCAACCCCTCGAAAGCGGAAGTGCGGCTGCGCGCCGATGGCACGATCGTCGTCGCTTCGGGCTTCCAGGAAATCGGCACCGGCACGCGCACCATCTTTCCGCAAATCGCAGCTTCGGTGCTTGGCGTTTCCCCTGAGCAGATTACCTGCCTCATGGGCGACACGCAGCTTCCCGAGGCGGGGCCAACCTATGGCTCGTCCTCGACCATGGGTGTCGGTGCCGCGGTGCTGCAAGCTTCGGAAGACGTGCGCAGCAAGCTGGCGCGGCTCGCCAATCTCCCCGCAGGCGAAGTCGAAATGTCCGACGGACGTATCCGCCGCAAGGGTGGAAGCGAAGGCGCCACGATCGCCGATGTCATGCGCGAAGCAGGAACGAGCGAAATCGTGGGCTCCGGTTCCTTCGATCCCAAGAAGCATGGCGAAGGTTTTGCAATGAAAACCTTTGGCGCGGTGTTCGTTGAGGTGGGCGTGGACCCGGATCTTGGTCTTCTCCGGCTTCGCCGTGTCGTTGGCAGCTACAGTGCCGGACGCATTGTCAATCCGCGCACCGCGAGATCGCAAATGACCGGCGGCATCATCTGGGGCTGGGGCATGGCGGCGATGGAGCAAAGCGTGCACGAGCCGGCGCTCGGGCGTTTTCTGTCGAAGAATCTCGCCGGCGTCGCCATACCGGTGAATGCCGATATCCCGAGCGACATTACCATCCATTTCGTCGATGAGGTCGACACCCATGCAAGCCCGATCGGCGGCAAGGGCATCGGCGAACTCGGCGCCACCGGTGTTGCAGCCGCCGTCGCCAATGCGGTGTTCCATGCAACCGGCAAACGCATCCGCGAGCTGCCGATCACGCCGGACAAGCTCGTTTCAGCTTGAGCCGCCACTCTTTCGTTGAAGGGAAGCTAATGACCTGGCTGAAGTTTTTCATCGTCGTTGCGTTTTCAATGCCGCAAGCGGCGCTTGCTCAATCCACCCCAACGATCGACTTGGGCGCGCTTGTCACGCGCGCCGCGCCGGGCGAGGGACAGAAGGTGCTTGAGCCGCTTATTGGCAAGTGGCGCGTGACGAAAAGCATGTTCTGGGTCGTCGGCACGCCGGAGCGGCCAGTCCAGTCAGAGACAATGACGGCTGAGCGCAAATGGATCGGCGACGGCCGATTCCTCAGCGATACCACCACTGGCACTATCGGAGGGCAGCCATACTTTCGCACCGGAATGCTTGGCTACAACCCGATGGACAAGCGCTATGAATGGACCACGGCGGATAACCAAACGCCGATCATGATGACCTATTATGGTGCCGTTGGAAGTGGTGTTGCCGGCCAGATCGACATGAAAGGGGAATTCACCGACCTCGGCGTGACCGGCGAACGGAACGTTGGAAAGAACATTCCGATGCGCACCACAATTCAGGTGGTGAACAACGATAAACACATCTACGAACTTTATGTCGCGCCGCCCGGAGAGCCGGAGAAGCTTGTCGACCGTATGGTGTTTGAACGCATAGCGGCAGCCGATGCTTCATCGGGCCTGGATGGTGCAAACGTCATGCTTGCCGCCCCCGGCCTCGATTGGAGCCCGCCGCACCCGTTCGGACGCCATAGCATTGCGAATCTGTGGGGCGACTACAACAGCGGCCAGGCGGGCATCCTCCTCAAGCTGCCGGGCGGCTTCAAGTCGGGCGTTCATGCCCACACGGCTTCCTACCGCGCCGTCGTCATTTCCGGCACCTGGCTTCACAAGGTATCGGACTCAGGCGCGGGGGCTAGTGTCGAGCTAACGCCGGGGTCCTATTGGACCCAGCCCGCGAACCAGATGCACGAGGATGAATGTGTTTCCCCCGAAGGCTGTGTGTTTTTCCGGTTCACTGAAGCGAAGTTCCGAACCTATACGCCAGCCGACCCCACGCCGAAATAAAAGCGGCTCAAAGACGCGCGATTGCCAGGAACCACGCCAGAATATCTAACATAAGCAGGATCAGGGCGAGTTGCAGCGCGACACGCAGCCGCTGAATGACTCGCCAATTGCCGGCCCGATCCGACTCGATGCGAATTGCCAGCCTGCGATGCATTTCGGACATCGTGGCTCCTGCGTTGCCATCCACATATTCCCTGAGCAAATCCTTTGGATCGAAGCGAAACGTATAATTGTGATAGGGCCACAGCATGAAGGCGATGAGCACCCCGATGCCGAACAGCAGCGCCAGAGCTGTCCACTCCCATAGTCCAAGACCGTCCGACATGGCCCTGCCGCCCAGCAGCGAGGTTGCGAAAGCCGTTGCGAAGATAACGCTCCCCGCCCTGTTGTTCAGATTCTCCACGAGAGCTTGTTGTTGTACGAGGCCGCGCAACGCTTCCTGATAGATGAAAGCCAGGCGGGGATCGTCCTCGATGAAAACCTTGTCTACGCCAGCCAAAGGTTTAGCCATAAGATTTCTTCATCCTTCTACCCGACGATGCGGCGCCTCTCCCGAACATCCCCGGCGTTATGCCATGGGTGGCTTGGAAGGTGCGGGTAAGGTGGCTCTGGTCGGCGAAACCCGCCGCAATGGCGGCGTCCGACAGGGCTAGCCCCTGTTCAATGAGCGAGGCAGCGCGACGTAGCCGGCGGTCGCGGATATAAGCGGCGGGTGTCAGGCCTATCGCCTTCTTGAAATCCCGTATGACCTGAAACCTGGTTACGCGCGCGGCGTCGGCAAGCTGCTGAAGGTCGAGCTTCGAGCCAAGGCCGTTTTCGATTAGATCCTCGTAAAGCAAAAATCTCTGTCGCGATCCGGAGTGTTCGATTTCCTCCGCCTGCCCGCGGCAATCGCCATGTCGGAGGATGAGGTGCCGCAACGCGACAAGCAGGGACGCTTCGGCCTTCGTTGCGTCTTCCGACGTCGAGCCTTCGTGCGCCATGGCCAAGGCTTCCGCGAGAGGGCTGTCTTCGATGGTGCGCGGAAAAACGGGAGCCCGATCCTGGCCCAAGTCGCGGGCGATCGCCGTCATGAGCGGCACGGAAGGATAGAAGGTCCGGTAGGCCCAGCCCTGCTCCGCGCCGCGTTCGCCATCGTGCCACTCCTCGGGATTGACGAGGGCGATGGTGCCGGCGGGAGCGAGAACGTCATGGCGCCCGATGCGGATACGTTCGCAGCCCGCGGTGATCAGGGCGATCACATAGGTTGGATGGGTGTGCAACGCATAACGATGTTGAGTGAAACGCGCCTTGAACAGGCCGAGATCGGGAAAGCAGGGATGGCGCCAGTATTTCCGGGTCTCACGGTCAATCCGGTTCAAGACGCCTTTGGTCGGCTCTTCTATTTCCGCGATCATGCTGCACAATGATCCCATCGCCGCGCTCACGCCAGAGGTTATCGCCTGGCGGCGCCATATCCATGGCAATCCGGAACTGGGATTCCACGAGCACGAAACCGCACGCTTCGTTGCCGAGAAGCTGCGCTCCTTCGGCTGCGATGAGGTGCATGAGGGGATCGGCGGCACGGGCGTCGTGGGTGTCTTGCGTTGCGGCACGGGCACACGCGCCATCGGCCTGCGCGCCGAGCTCGACGCGCTACCGGTTACAGAGAAAACCGGCTTGCCTTATGCCTCGAGGAACGAGGGCGTGATGCATGCCTGCGGCCATGACGGCCACACCGCCATGCTGCTCGGCGCGGCCAAGGTCATCAGCGATCCCCGCGCCTTCGACGGTACCGTTTATTTCATCTTCCAGCCCGCCGAAGAAAACCACGGCGGCAGCATGCGCATGATCGAAGACGGCTTGTTCAAGCGCTTCCCGGTCGAGGCGGTCTATGCCGTCCACAACTGGCCGGGCCTTAAGCTCGGCACCATCGCCGCGCGCGTGGGGCCGCACATGGCAGCCGTTGACAATTTCGAGTTGACCTTCGAGGGATTCGGATCGCACGCCGCCATGCCGCAGCTTGGCGACGATCCGATCCTCGCTTCAGCTGCGTTCGTGCAGGCTGTCCAGCGCGTCGTCAGCCGCTCGGTCGACCCGCAAACGGCGCTCGTCGTCAGTCTCACGCAGATTCACGGCGGCAATGTCGGCAATATCGTGCCCGGCAAAGTGGGGCTGCAAGGCACGTGCAGGTTTTTCGAACCCGCCTACTCCGGTCACTGCGAGAAGCTGATCGGCGAGATCGCCAACGGCATCGCCGCCGCTCACTCGCTCAAGGCCGCGCTGGATTACAAGAGAGGCTATCCGCCGGTCATCAATACGGGCGAGGCGACGGCCCAAGTCATTGCGGCGGCCACCTCCGCTGTCGGGCGGGAGAATGTCGCAACGGAATTCAGCCCAAGTCTCGGATGCGAGGACTTTGCTTTCATGGTCGGCGAAGCAGGCGGCTGCTATGCGTGGATCGGCGCGGGTGAAGTGGGGCCCGGCCAAGGCCTGCACGGCGATCGTTACGTGTTCAATGACGAGATCGTACCAGTTGTGATGCGATACTATGTCAATCTGGTCGAGCAGGTGCTTGCCCCTCCCATGCGAAAGTTATAAGCCGCGCGATGCATGATGCCTTGCCTGAGCATTGCGGTTGAACGATTTCCAATCGCCGGACGCTTCACGATATCGCGCGGGAGCCGCACGGAAGCCGTCGTCGTGACCGCCACAATTGCGGAAGGCGGCATCGCCGGGCGTGGCGAATGCGTGCCCTACGCGCGTTATGGCGAAACTGCCGAAGGTGTGCGCGAGTTGATCGCCGCGCAAGCCAGTGTGATCGCCGCGGGGATTACACGTCGCGATCTTGCCGCGTTGCTTGTCCCCGGTGCGGCACGCAACGCTCTCGATTGCGCCCTTTGGGATCTGGAAGCCAAGCGGTCGGGTAAGCCCGTCTGGCAAATCGCCGCTTTGCCGGAGCCCGTCGCCGTGACGACGGCTTATACGCTGAGCCTCGGCACGCCTGAGGAGATGGAAGCAGCAGCACGCCTTGCCGGTTCACGCCCGCTTCTGAAAGTAAAGCTCGGCGGCGCGGGAGATGCGGAACGGATTGCCGCGGTACGGCAGGGAGCGCCGCGAGCGACGCTTATCGTCGATGCCAATGAAGCCTGGAGCGAGGCCACGTTCGAGGCCAACATGGAGGCGTGCAAGCGCGCGCGGGTGAAACTCATCGAGCAGCCCTTTCCTTCAGGCCACGACGAGATTCTGTCAGGTCTCAAAAGCGCAATTCCGATCTGCGCCGATGAAAGTATCCATGACAGCGGAAGCCTCGAGGGCATCGCTGGCCGTTATGACATGATCAACATCAAGCTCGATAAGACAGGCGGCCTGACGGAGGCACTGCAACTCGCTCGTTCGGCGCAAGCGCAAAACATCGGCATCATGGTTGGCTGCATGGTCGGCACTTCCCTTGCGATGGCCCCTGCCCTGCTGCTCGCCGGCTTCGCGCACTATGTCGATCTCGACGGCCCGCTGCTGCTGGCCCGGGACCGGGAACCGGGCTTAGACTTCGATGGCAGCACAATTCATCCGGCCAAGCCCGAGTTGTGGGGCTGATGAGCCAGAGGCTGAGGGAAGGCCTGCCGGATGCCGTCATCCGCACCGAAGCGTTCGAAATTCTGCTGGAACAACTGCACCAGATGATCGGCAGCAGCGGCGTAGGCGGAGGCCTCTTGCCAGGTGGAAGCTGGATCGAGAAGCGAAGGGTCAACGCCTGGAACCGCCGTAGGAACCGCAAATCCGAAGCGCGGGTCACGGCGGAATGGCCCCTCACTCAGGGACCGGTTGAGAATGTGCTGGAGCAGCAGCCTTGTAATGCTGAGCGGCATTCGCTGCCCCTGACCAACCGGTCCGCCGCTCCATCCCGTATTAAGCAGCCAACAATCGGTTCCATAGGCGCCAATGCGCTCGCTTAGCAGCCTGCCGTAAACCGTGGGCTCGAGGGCCATGAAGGGCGCTCCAAAGCAGGCGGAGAATGTCGCCTGGGGCTCGCTCACACCGTTTTCGGTGCCCGCTACCTTTGCCGTGTAGCCAGAGAGGAAGTGATACACGGCCTGCGATGCGGTGAGCTTTGCCAAAGGCGGCAGAACACCGAAGGCATCGCAGGTGAGGAGAATGATCACACTTGGATGACCGGCCACGCCAGTCGGCGAGGCATGAGGGATAAATCTTAAGGGAAAGGCGGCCCGGCCGTTCTCGGTTTTCGAGCTATCGGCAAAATCCGGCTCAAGCGTTACCTTATCGATGATGACATTCTCGAGAATGGCGCCCGGCATGCGGGTTGCCTGATAAATTTGCGGCTCACGCTCGCGCGTGAGGCCGAAAGTCTTGGCGTAACAACCGCCCTCGAAATTGAAGACGCCCCGGTCACCCCAGCCATGTTCGTCATCGCCCACGAGTGTTCGATCAGGATCAGTGGACAATGTCGTCTTTCCCGTGCCCGAGAGTCCGAAAAATAGTGCCACATCGCCTTTAGGTCCGCTGTTGGCGGCGCAATGCATCGGCAGGACTCCGCGGCCCGGCAGAACGAAATTCAAATAGCTGAAGACCGCCTTCTTGATTTCCCCCGCATAGGCCGTGCCGGCGATCAGGACTTCGCCGCGGCTGAAGTCGCAGGCGATCACGACATTCGATCGGCAACCATGGCGGCTGGGATCAGCCTCGAACGAGGGAATGACCAGAATGGTGAGTTCCGGCGCGGACGAAAACCGAACGCCGGCAGCGGGGCGGATCAGGAGATTTTGAATGAATAATGCGTGCCAGGCCAACTCGGTCGATACCCCAACCTCGGTGCGGTGCTCCGGATCGGCGCCCGCGAACAATGTTTGCTCGTAAAGGTCCAGGCTTGATGCATAGGACCTCATATCGGCATGGAGGCGCTCAAAAGCGTCCGGTTCCATAGGCTGGTTGCTGTCCCAGGCCACCGATCGCGAGGTTGCTTCGTCGCGCACGATGAACTTGTCCCTCGCAGATCGCCCCGTATGGACTCCGGTATCGACGGCGAGGCTTCCGGCTTTCGTCCTCAAGCCCTCGAGATTCGCCATGAAATTGTTTTCGGATTTATCAGGGCTTCGTGCTGTTTCGAGGCGCATGTCGAATCCCGCTATTGTTGGAGCCCCTTGATATAGTGTTTGGAGGATATTTGTCGACGTAATGGCTTGTCCAGCAACTTGGTCACGATCCGTGAATTAGTTGGCACCTCCTGGAACAACCAGCCTTGTGCCCCGTTGGGACCCAAAGGGCGCGGGCATTCTGGAAGGAGAGCTCTGATGAAAGCTTTGTGCTGGCACGGTAAAAACGACATCCGCTGCGACGATGTTCCCGAACCCAAGATCGAGCATGGGCGCGATGCCATCATCAAGATGACGAGCTGCGCCATTTGCGGCTCCGATCTCCATCTGATGAACGGGTATATCCCCTTCATGGAAAAAGGCGATGTGCTCGGCCACGAATTCATGGGCGAAGTTGTCGAAGTCGGGAAAGACAACAAGAAGCTGAAGGTGGGGGACAGGGTTGTCGTCCCCTTCACCATTTGCTGCGGCGAGTGCGAGCAATGCCGAAAGGGGAATTGGGCGGCGTGCGAGACAACCAATCTCGACGCGGAGAAGGCCGAGACCATGTTCGGCTACGCCCCGGCGGGGTGTTTCGGTTATTCGCATCTCACGGGAGGCTATGCGGGCGGGCAGGCCGAATATGTGCGCGTGCCCTATGCAGACGTATCGCCCGTCAAAATTCCCGATGGCGTGAGCGATGAAGCGGCGCTGTTTCTGGGCGACATCCTGCCCACCGGCTGGATGGCGGCGCTCAACTGTGAAATTCAGCCCACCGACATCGTGGCGGTGTGGGGTTGTGGCCCCGTCGGCCTTTTCTGCATCAAGAGCGCGCTCATGCTGGGCGCCAAGCGCGTGATCGCCATCGACCGGGTGCCGGAGCGGCTGGCCATGGCGGAAGCGCTGGGCGCGGAGCCCATCAATTTCGAGGACGAGGAAGATACCATTCCCGAACGCCTCAAGGAGATGACGGGCGGGCACGGCGCGGATAAGTGCATCGACGCCGTGGGTGCCGAGGCGCACGCGACGGGATCGTTCGATTCGATGATCGACAAGGCGAAAGCCGCCGTTTACCTCGCGACCGACCGGCCGCACGCGTTGCGGACCGCGCTCATGGCCTGCCGGCCGGGCGGCATCGTTTCAGTTCCCGGCGTTTACGGCGGGTTCCTCGATAAAATTCCGTCGGCGCGGCCATGAACAAGGGCCTGACGATAAAGACCGGGCAACCCATGTGAACCGCTATTCCAAGGATTTGCTGGCCAAGATCGAGAACGGGGAAATCGATCCCACCGTGATCATCACCCATCGCGCCACGCTCGAGGATGGCCCGGAGCTCTATAAAACATTCCGCGACAAGGAAGATGGCTGCGTCAAGGTCGTGCTGACGCCGTAACTTGAGGAGATAGAAATGGACTCGAACCCGCTTGCCATCGTCACCGGCGCATCGTCGGGAATTGGTCTTGAGCTGGCCAAACTTTGCGCGAAGAACGGCTATGATCTGTTGATCGCCGCCGATGAGGCTTCAGTGAAGGACGCCGCCGAAGAGCTAGCGGATCTGGGCGCGCAAGCAGACTGGGTGCAGACGGACCTTGCCACCAGCGAAGGTGTGCAAAAATTGACTGCTGGGGTGCAGGGCCGCCGTGTCGCGATCCTGATTGCGAATGCCGGCCATGGTTTGGGCGGGGCGTTCCTTGAGCAGGATTTCGAGAAGGCGAGGCATGTCATCAACACCAACGTGACCGGGACCCTTGAACTTATCCAGTCTATCGCGCGAACCATGAAGAAGAATGGCGAGGGCAAAATTCTGATGACCGGCTCCATAGCGGGGTTCACGCCGGGGACGTTCCAGGCGGTTTACAACGCTACCAAGGCTTTCATTGATTCCTTCTCCTTTGCGCTCCGCGCGGAGCTGAAGGGCAGCGGCGTCACCGTCACCTGTTTGATGCCGGGAGCCACCGACACCAATTTCTTCGCCCGCGCCGGAATGCTCAATACGAAAGTGAGTCAAGGCGAGAAGGACGATCCGGCCGATGTCGCGGCATCCGGGTTTGCCGCCATGATGAAGGGCAAGGGCGATGTCGTGACGGGTTGGAAGAACAAGATTCAGACGGCCATAGCTAATGTCACGCCCGCGGGCATGTTGGCCGAGCAGCATCGGAAGATGGCGCAGCCTTTGCCGCGCCGCCGCGCCGCGAGTTAAGCAGCCGGGCAAAGGGGAACTCTTGTTCCCACGCATCGTTACTGAGGTTGCTAGTCCGTGGAGGTTGCCATGCCTACTGTCCGATCAAAGGTTGATATTCAGGAAGATCGCCTTGAGCGCGAAAAGGGCGATGCATTGGCGAAAGCCCATCCCGAAACGGTCGCACCGGACGCAAGTGAACTGGGCGTTGCCGCCGAAGCGAGCCAATTTTCCGATGTCGTGCCTTCGGAAGTTGAGGATAGCGAGTTGAGGGGCCCCGAGAATCAGGGTGTTGCGGCTGACGGTGTTCCCTTAGACCTGGCGCCGGAGCAATTCACCGAGGCCGATTTGGAGAGCTTCGTGGGGGAGGAAGAGGACGATTCCAGCAGCCGGCGTCCCGACATCAACGATTAGCGCGTACCTCTGTCTCCGTCATTTCAGCGCAAGCTGGAATCTCGCTTCACGTTGAAATATCGTTATATTTTTAGAGGAAGCGGGATTCCAGCTTGCGCTGGAATGACGGTTTGTTGGGTCATGCACTAACCATTCAAAAAAATTTTCCTGGAGGGGGAACCGATGGGCTCCTGCGGCGTTGCTGGCGACTGTGTGTATGCGTGCGTCGCGATGGGAAGGGTTGAGGTGGGGATGACGGATCGGAACCGGCCGAGGGCCTTGATCGTCGAAGACGAGCCGCTGGTTTTACTCGACTTGGAAGATACGCTCACGGATTTGGGCTATGTTGTCGTGGACAAGGCCCGGGATCTGGTACGGGGGCTCATCCTGGCGCGGGAATTGGATATCGATGTGGCGGTGCTCGATGTGAATCTGGCCGGCCTCAGCAGCGCTAAAATCGCCGATCTTTTGCTGGAAAGGGACATACCTTTCCTGCTCATCAGCGGATATACGGAAGCGGGCATCCCCGAGCGGCACCGGAACAGTTTGCGTATCGCCAAACCCTATGAGAGCGCCACCCTGCGCCGGGCGTTGCAGCGGTTGCTCGGCGCCAAAGCTCCGGCTAATCTGTGACGAATCCTCCCCCCGGCTTTGTCCGGCTGGCGAGATATCAATTTTCAGGGGTGATTAACCATGGCCAAAACCGCCGTATTGAAGAAATCGCGCGAACCTGAAGTTTCCTCGCAGGTCAACCGCGAAGACCCCATGCGGCCGGAGCATCTTCTGGATTTGCTCAATGCCCTTCAGGCCATGCGGCGCGGCGATTTCTCCGTCAGGCTGACCAATGTTCATTATGGCGTTCTCGGCAAGATTGCCGACGCTTTCAACGATATCGTCGTGGCCAACCAGGAAATGGCGGCCCAGATCGATAAGGTGGGCCAAGTCGTTGGCCGCGAAGGCAAAATCCGCCAGCGTGTGAAACTGACGCTGGCCAGTGGCGCGTGGGGGGAGATGGCAAGCTCGGTCAACACGCTGATCGACGATTTGCTGCGGCCCACGACCGAGATGACCCGCGCCATCGCCGCCGTGGCCCAGGGCGACCTGATGCAGACAGTCAGGCTCGACGTGGACGGGCGCGCCCTCCAGGGCGAGTTCCTGCGCTCCGCCAATATCGTCAACACCATGATCAAGCAGTTGGGCGTGTTCACCTCGGAAGTGACGCGCGTGGCGCGCGAAGTCGGAACCGAGGGCAAGCTTGGCGGCCAAGCGCAGGTCAGCGAAGTCACTGGTGTGTGGAAGGATTTGACCGAGAGCGTCAACTCCATGGCCAACAACCTGACGGGCCAGGTGCGCAACCTCGCCGAAGTGACGATCGCGGTGGCCAACGGCGACTTGTCGAAGAAGATCACGGTGGACGTGCGCGGGGAAATCCTCCTGCTCAAGGAAGCCATCAATACGATGGTGGACCAGCTGCGTTCGTTCGCCGCCGAAGTGACGCGGGTGGCGCGCGAAGTCGGCACGGAAGGCAGGCTCGGCGGCCAGGCCGTGGTGCCGGGCGTCGACGGCACGTGGAAGGATTTGACCGACAACGTGAACTTGCTTGCCGCTAACCTCACGACGCAAGTCCGCAACATCGCCGAAGTGACGACGGCCGTGGCGCGCGGCGACTTGTCGCGCAAGATCACCGTGGACGTGAAGGGCGAAATTCTCGAGCTCAAGAACACCATCAACACGATGGTCGATCAGCTCAACGGCTTCGCCTCGGAAGTGACGCGCGTGGCGCGCGAAGTGGGCACCGAAGGCAACCTTGGCGGGCAAGCGCAGGTGCCGGGCGTTGCCGGCACCTGGAAAGACTTGACGGACAGCGTCAACTTCATGGCGAGCAACCTGACAGGCCAGGTGCGTAACATCGCCGAAGTCGCGACCGCCATCGCCAACGGCGACCTGTCGCGCAAGATCACGGTCAATGTCAGCGGCGAAATTTTGCAGTTGAAGGAAACCGTCAACACCATGGTGGACCGGCTCAACGGCTTCTCGGGTGAAGTGACGCGCGTGGCGCGTGAAGTGGGTACCGAAGGCAAGCTCGGCGGCCAGGCGGACGTGCAGGGTGTCGCGGGCACGTGGAAGGACTTGACCGATTCGGTGAACTCGATGGCGTCGAACCTCACGTCGCAGGTGCGCAACATCGCGGACGTGACGACGGCGGTCGCGAAGGGCGACCTGTCGCGCAAGATCACGGTGGACGTGAAGGGCGAGATTCTCGAGCTCAAGAACACCATCAACACGATGGTGGACCAGCTCTCGTCGTTCGCCGCGGAGGTCACGCGGGTGGCGCGCGAGGTGGGAACGGAAGGAAGGCTCGGCGGCCAGGCCGACGTGCAGGGCGTTGCAGGCACGTGGAAGGACCTGACCGATTCGGTGAACTCCATGGCCGGCAACCTCACCGGCCAGGTGCGCAACATCGCCGACGTCACCACCGCGGTGGCCAACGGCGACCTGTCGAAGAAGATCACCGTGGACGTGCGCGGGGAAATCTTGCTGCTCAAGGAAACCATGAACACAATGGTCGAGCAGTTGCGTTCCTTCGCTGCCGAAGTGACGCGCGTGGCGCGCGAAGTCGGCACGGACGGGCGCCTTGGCGGCCAGGCCGTGGTGCCGGGCGTGGCCGGGACGTGGAAGGATTTGACCGACAACGTCAATCAGCTTGCGGCCAATCTCACGACACAGGTTCGCAACATCGCCGAAGTGACGACTGCCGTGGCGCGCGGCGACTTGTCTCGCAAAATCACCGTGGACGTGAAAGGCGAAATCCTCGAACTGAAGAACACCATCAACACAATGGTGGACCAGCTTAACGCGTTTGCTTCGGAAGTGACGCGCGTGGCGCGCGAAGTGGGCACCGAAGGAAGGCTTGGCGGCCAGGCGCAGGTGCCGGGCGTTGCCGGCACGTGGAAAGATTTGACCGACACCGTGAACGTGATGGCGGCGAACCTCACCGCGCAGGTGCGCGGCATCGTGAAAGTGGTGACGGCGGTGGCCGACGGCGATCTGAAGCAGAACCTCACGGTGAAATCGAAGGGCGAAGTGGCTGCGCTTGCCGAAACCATCAACAATATGACGGGCACGCTTGCGACCTTCGCCGATCAGGTGACATCAGTGGCGCGCGAAGTGGGCGTCGAAGGCCGCCTCGGGGGCCAGGCCAACGTGCCGGGCGCTTCCGGCACCTGGAAGGATTTGACGGGCAACGTCAATCTGCTCGCCGCCAACTTGACAACGCAGGTCCGCGCCATTGCCGAAGTGGCGACGGCCGTGACCAAGGGCGACTTGACGCGCTCCATTCAGGTCGAAGCGCGGGGCGAAGTGGCCGAGCTCAAAGACAACATCAACACCATGATCGACAATTTGCGTCTCACCACCGAGCGCAATTCGGAACAGGATTGGCTGAAGACCAACCTCGCGAAATTCACCAACATGCTGCAAGGCCAGCGCGATCTGGCGACGGTTGGACAATTGCTGCTGTCCGAGCTGGTGCCGCTGGTGAAAGCCCATCATGGCCTGATCTATCAGATGGCGGGGGAAGGATCGCAGTTGCAGCTGATGGCGGCTTACGCCGATCATCATCAGTCGCCCTATCCCGTCGAGATCAAACTCGGCCATAGCTTCATCGGCCAGTGCGCCAGGGACAAGCGCCGCGTGCTTATCGACGATATCCCGCAGGATACGCCGCGCATCGGTTCGGTCTCGCTCGACGTTCTGCCGCGCTCGATCGTCGTGCTGCCGGTGGTGTTCGAGGATCGCGTCAAGGCCGTGATTTCACTCTCGTCGCTCCATGAGTTCGATGCCGCCCAACTGCAATTCCTGGATTTGCTGACAGCGAGCATTGGCATTTTGCTTAACTCTATCGAAGCGACGATGCAGACGGAATCGCTGCTCGAGCAATCGCAAACTCTCGCTGCCGAATTGCAGACGCAACAAGGCGAATTGCAGCAGACCAACGAAAAGCTCGAGCAGAAGGCCCAGCAGCTGGCCGAGCGCAATGTCGAAGTGGAGCGCAAGAACGAGGAGATCGAGCAGGCCCGCGGAGCACTTGAGGAAAAGGCTTCGGAATTGGCCTTAACGTCCCGTTATAAATCGGAATTCTTGGCCAATATGAGCCATGAATTGCGCACGCCGCTCAACAGCATCCTGATCCTCGGTCAGCAGCTGACCGACAACCCGGAGGGCAATCTGTCGCCAAAACAGGTGGAGTTCGCGCGCACTATCCATGGCGCCGGCACCGACCTTCTCAATCTGATCAGCGATATCCTCGATCTCTCCAAGATCGAGTCGGGAACGGTGAGCGTCGATATCGAGGAAGTGGCATTCACCAATCTTGCCGAGATGATCGCCCGGCCCTTCCGCCACGAAGCGGAGCGGCGGAAGCTTTCCTTCGACCTGCAGGTCGATCCGCAGCTTGGCCGTTCCATGACGACGGACCCAAAGCGCCTGCAGCAGGTTTTGAAAAACCTGTTGTCGAACGCTTTCAAGTTCACCGACCATGGCGGCGTCAGGCTTTCGGTTTCCGCCGTCCATACCGGTTTCAGCGCGGCGCACCCGATGCTGCGGCAGGCGGCGGAGGTCGTCGCCTTCGAAGTGGTCGACACCGGCATCGGCATTCCAACGGAGAAACAGAAGATCGTCTTCGAGGCCTTCCAGCAGGCCGACGCCTCGACCTCGCGGCGTTATGGCGGCACGGGCCTCGGACTCGCCATCAGCCGCGAGCTTGCCAATCTGCTCGGCGGTGAAATTCATCTGAGGAGTTCGCCGGGAGTGGGCAGCACGTTCACCCTCTATCTGCCGGTGAGGTATGTGGGGCCGGAAGTTACGCGCCGGGGCATCAAGCCCAGTAAATCGGCGGAAGTGATTGAAATGCCGGCTGAGCCCATCCCCGAGTTGATCCCCGACGACCGGGCGGTCATCGAGCCGGGCGACAGGACACTTCTCATCGTGGAGGATGACCCGCATTACGCGCGCATCCTCGTCGATCTCGCCCATGACAACGGCTTCAAGGTGATCGTGGCCTCGCGGGGCGCGGACGGCATCCAGCTCGCGCAGGAGTATCTGCCATCGGCCATCTCGCTCGATGTGTTCCTGCCCGACATGCTCGGCTGGTCGGTGCTCAGCCAACTGAAAAAGGCCTCAGCCACGCGGCACATTCCCGTGCAGATGATCACTCTCGATGAAGACCGGCAGCACGGCCTGTCGCGGGGCGCCTTCTCCTTCATGACGAAGCCGGCTTCCAGTGACGGTATCGGTGCGGCGCTTGCCCGGATCAAGACCTATGCCGAGCCCCGCCGCAAGCGCCTGCTGGTGGTGGAGGACAATCCGGCGGAGCAGCTTGGCATCACCGAGCTTTTGGCGCACGACGATATTGAAATCGATACGGCGTCAACGGGGGCCGCGGCTTTCGACAAGCTGCATGAAGCACCGGCCGATTGCATCGTGCTCGATCTCAGGCTACCCGACATGACGGGCTTCGAGGTGCTCGAGGAGCTTTCCCGGCATGAGGAATTAGCCGACATTCCGGTGGTTGTTTTCACTGGCCGCGAACTTTCAGCGGAAGAGGACGCGCAGCTCCATGCGCTGGCGCGCAGCATTGTGGTCAAGGGTGTCGAGTCGCCGGACCGGCTGCTCGACGAAACCGCGTTGTTCCTGCACCGGGTGATCGGCGAGTTGCCCATCGAAAAGCAGAACATGATCGAGCGGCTCTATAGCTCGGACGACGATCTGATCGGGCGGACTGTGCTGCTCGTGGACGACGACGCCCGCAACCTCTTTGCGCTCGGCAGCGTTCTCGAACGGCGCGGCATGCAAGTGCTGACCGCCACAACAGGCAAAGAGGCGATCGAGCTGATCGAAGCGACGCCCGATCTCGCCATCGTGCTCATGGATATCATGATGCCGGAGATGGATGGCTATCAGACGATCCATGCGGTGCGGAGCGATGCTTCGTTCCGGCGCCTGCCGATCATCGCGCTGACAGCCAAAGCCATGAAGGGCGACCGCGAGAAGTGCCTCGAGGCAGGC
>JBGTJO010000076.1:0-11103 GCA_041745135.1 Aestuariivirga sp.
GTGGACGGTATTGCATCGATGAAGCCGGTGGAGGCGCTTGATTTGGCTCCCGGGCAAAGCGTCGCGATGAAGCCCGGCGGCTTGCACATCATGCTGATGGGCCTCAAAGCCCCGTTGCAAAAGGGCGGCAAACTCAATCTCGAACTCTCATTCGAAAAGGCGGGCAAGATCACCGTTGAGGTGCCCGTCGCGGGCGTAGCCGCCACCGGACCGTAGAACCGCTTCCCAGCCTAGCGCTCATTCCGACGCTGATCGGGGTATCACTATCCAACCGAATTCCAATGTTTGTCGGACTTGGACCAACTCACCCCGCGTGAGTCCTAGCGATTCGATTGCACGGGAAATCTCGGCCAGCAGGGAGCGTAGGTATTGAGCTAAATCCGGCAGCGAGAATTCTCGTCGGCTTGCAGGAAAATCGGGGCAGGCAAACGTAGCGACCACGGGGTCTGGGCCCGCAAATTGAAAATAGCAGTCATATCCATCAAGGTACAAATCCGCTGTCCCAGCACCTAATGAAAGCGAAATGTAGGATTGGATGGCCCCGCTTACGAAGTGATCGATCCGGATGTCGCGAAACATTTCGGTTTTGTTGGCGCATGATACCTGCAAATCACACAAAAGCTCGTCTGCGAGGCTGATATCCTTGCCGCCACGAAGTTTGGCACCAACTTCACGCCTCACATTCTTGACTTTGAAGTCCAATGTAGTTCCATGATCGATTTTTCAGGCCTCGGGCGGCTCAACGTTCTCTCGCAGCGGCTTCAGCGCTTCGTCTTCCGATTTGATCCGCCAGTAGAGCAGCGCGCCGTTGATCGCCGCGAAGAGGATGGCATACCACCACAGCCCAAACGCCATGGGCAGAATGAAGATTTCGCCCGCCACTACCATGTAATTGGGGTGGCGGAAAAATTTGTAGGGTCCTTCCTCGACCAGCGCTTCGCCCGGCACCACGATGATGCGCGTGGTCCAGCGCTGGCCTAACGCCGCGATGATCCAGCCCCGTGCCGCTTCCAGCACCAGATAGGCAAAAATCCACGGCCAACTGATTTCGAGATGGAGCGCCAGATACCAGAGTCCGATAAGCCAGATCGTGTGCAGCGCCACGATCAGCAGATAATGGCCCGATCCCACCTCGAAGCCGCCCCGAGCCATAAGCCGCTTGGTGTTGCGGTGCGCGATGAAAAGCTCGGCCACACGTTGCAGGGTGACGAGCGAGAGGATGATAATATTGGTCCACATCTGATTTTCCCCACTCCGTCACCCCAGCGAAAGCTGGGGTCCCGCTTCCGGCAAAGCGGGAGTCCGGCTTTCGCCGGAATGACGGAACTAACTACTCCCTACTGTAGCATGGTCATGAAGCTCGCCGTAAACCCTGGTCCCAGCGCCGAGATGAAGCGGCGTCCGGTAAACGGCCCCGCCAGCGCCCTCTCAAGCACGAACAGCACCGTGGGCGCCGACATATTGCCATAACCGCTGAGAATGGCGCGTTCATTCTGTAATTGGCCCTGTTCGAGAGAGAAAGCCTGCTCCAGCGCCGTGATCACCTTGGCTCCGCCGGGATGGAACGTGAACGCATCCACATCGGCAAGCGACAGGTTCCGGCGGGCAAGAAAAGCATCGGCGGCGGGGCGCAAATCGCTGGCCGTGAGATCGGGGATGCTGCGCGAGAAGATGGCGCCGAAGCCCTGCGGGTCCATGCGCCAGCCCATCACATCGAGAGTGTTGGCCCAGGTATGCTCGCCCGCATGTTCAATTTCGCCGTACGCCTCGCCTTCGGTGGAGAGCACGCAGGCCGCCGCGCCATCGCCAAAAAGCGCAGTGGCGACGATATTCGACTTGGTCATTTCATCGGGCCTGAACGCAAGCGTGCAAAGCTCGATCACCGCGATCAGCACGATGGAGCCCGGCGATGCTTCCGCCAAACGCGCCGCCAGCGAGAGCCCCGACACGCCGCCGGCACAACCCAGTCCGAACACCGGCACGCGCTTCACGTCATCGCGAAATCCCAACTCATGCAGCACATGGGCCTCGATCGACGGCGTCGCAACACCGGTCGACGAAACCGTGATGATCGTGTCGATCTCGTCTGCGGGGACATTTGCCTGATCGAGCGCCGCAGTCACGGCGCGGCGAAACAGCTCACTGGCGCCTTCGATGAACGCCTGCGTGCGCTCGGGCCAGCCCTGATCGTTCTTGAACCAGCCATAGGGCTTGACCGAATACCGGCATTCGATGCCGGTGTTCGCGAAGACCGGCACCATGCGCTCGAAATCCGCATGGCGGCCGTTGAAAATCGCCGCCACCTCGCGCGCCACATCCTCGGTCCTGAGCATATGCTCCGGCACGGCGGTGGCAAGGCTTCGCAATTTAGCGCGCAACGTTGAGATCCTTTCAAAGACCTTACGCGGCTCTATAGGCTAAAGATGCGCTGAGGTTGGAGAAATATCTTTGATCCGCGCCTCGCGGTGGGCCGCATAAAGGCCGGTGGCGACGATCAGCACCATGCCCGCCATCGCAAGCCAATCCGGGAATTCGCCGAACACCAACACGCCTGACGCAATCGCAAATATCATGATCGTGTAGCGGAAGGGGACCGTGGCCGAGAGCTCGCCCAGGCGCAGCGTCGCCACCATGAACGTGTAGCCGGATGCGAGGAAGACTGCGGCCACCGCCAGATAGGCGATCTGCCAGGCCTGCGGCATCGCATAGCCCTGAAACACCATGAGCATCACGCCGCCCGCCGTGACGAAAACAGCGTTCGCGAGCGCCACGATCAGAGTGGGCACCCGCGATGGGATATTCCGGGTCACGAGATCACGCACCGCCACGGCGATCACCACCAGGAGTGCAAAGAAATCATAAAGCGTCAGCGTTTGCGGAACGGGTTTGACGATGAGCAGCACGCCGATGCATCCCAGCACGATCGCCGTGGAGCGCCGCCATCCCACTTTCTCGCCGAGAAACAGCACCGAAAGCAGCGCCACGGCGAGCGGCACCGCCTGCATCACCGCCGTCAAATTGGCGATCTGCATATGCATGAGTGCGGTGATGAACAGGATGGTGGCGATGAGATCGAGGGAGGCGCGGGCGAGCACGCTCCTGTTGCGAAGCTGCGGCAGGCTGGGCAGAATCCTCTGGCTTGCGCAAATGGCGGCAATAAGAAACACCGCCATGATGCCCCTGAGCGCAATGATCTCGCCCACCGGCAGGCTCGCCCCCACGAGTTTCACCATCGTGTCGTTGGCGACAAAGCTGCCCATGGCGAGAACCATGAACAATCCGGATCGAAGTGTTGCGTGCTGGGGAAGAAGGCGATGCGGCATATATCACCGCTTATTCAGCGGCAAGCCGCGCCTGTCCAGCCCTGAAACATGGATGCCAGCCATGCGGCCCCTCTGAGAAATCGCTCCGGCAAGCTCAAAGTTGCAGACTGGTTATTCCCTCTATCCCGTCATTCCGGCGAAAGCCGGAATCCCGCTTCGACGGACTGGCCGGAGCTTCCAGGCAAAGCGGGATGCCAGCTTTCGCTGGCATGACGGAATGAGGGAATTTCAGAGTGCTTGGTGATTTCTGCTTTCTTGGCTGGACAGCAGTGCGCTCGATGCAAGCATCCTGTGCGGACATCGTACGGGCTACACTATCCCCCCGTCACACTCATATGCCGTGCCACGGCGGGTTTGTTGTGGCGGCGGTCGATGATGAAATCGTGGCCCTTGGGTTTGCGCGAGATGGCCTCGTCGATGGCGGCGTTGAGCAGGCCGTTGCCTTCGGAGGCGCGCAGCGGAGCGCGGAGATCGGCGGCATCTTCCTGGCCAAGGCACATGTAGAGCGTGCCCGTGCAGGTCAGGCGCACCCGGTTGCAGCTTTCGCAGAAATTATGAGTGAGCGGCGTGATGAAGCCAAGCCGCCCGCCGGTTTCCTTCACCCTCACATAACGCGCCGGTCCGCCGGTCTTGTAGGGAATATCTTCAAGCGTGAACTGGTCCATCAAACTGGCCCGCACAACTGACAGGGGCAGATACTGGTCCGTGCGGTCGCCGTCGATGTCACCGAGCGGCATGGTTTCGATCAGCGTCAGGTCCATGCCTTCGCCATGGGCCCAGCGGATCATCTCCGGAATCTCCACGTCGTTCACGCCCTTGAGCGCCACCGCGTTGATCTTGATCGCCAGCCCCGCCTTCTGAGCGGCGCGGATGCCGTCTTTCACCTTGGCAAGATCGCCCCAGCGCGTGATCGTCTTGAATTTCGCGGCATCGAGCGTATCGGCAGAAACGTTGATGCGACGCACGCCATGGGTCGCCAGCTCGGAGGCATATTTCGCCAGCTGGCTGCCATTGGTGGTGAGCGTCAGTTCCTCAAGCGCCCCCGAGCGTAAGTGGCGGCTCAGGCTTTCGATCAGGGTCATGATGCCCTTGCGGACCAGGGGCTCGCCCCCGGTCAGCCTGATCTTGGCAACCCCTTTGTCGATGAAGGCGCTGCATACCCGGTCGAGCTCCTCCAGCGACAGGAGATCGCGCTTCGGCAGAAACGTCATGTCCTCCGCCATGCAATAGACACAGCGGAAATCGCAGCGATCGGTGACCGACACGCGCAAATAGCTGATATGCCGGCCGAAGGGATCGACCAGCGGTGCGGTGCCTGCGGCAATGGGATGGGCCATCACATTCATGGCGTTATATCTGGCCATTTATATCGCTGGGGTCAAGGACCCCGCGACTTTAACGCTCCATGACGGCGACGCGCAGCCCCAGAAAAATCAAAAGGCCGCCGAAGATGCGGTTGACCGCCCGCTGGCTCCGTTCCAGCGTTTTCCTGATGAAATGGAGATCGAGCGTGTAGACGAAGAAAATCCAGAACAGGGCGCTGATCGATATCGTGATCGCCACCAGAAGCAGGGTGGCCAGGGCCGATGTTTCCGGTGTAATCACCATCGTGAAGAATCCAAGGTAGAAGAGCGTCCCCTTGGGGTTGAGAATATTGTTCACAAAGCCTTGGGCGAACCAGCTTCGGCCCGAAACGGCAGGCGGCGCAACGCCGGGATCGATTGCTTTTCCGCTCGAACGCAAGCTCATGAAGCCGAGGTAAATCAAATAGGCGGCGCCCGCGTATTTGAGGATCGTGAAAGCAAGAATGGACTGGGATATCAGCCAACCGATTCCCACGGCGCAATAAGTGATGTGGACGAGATTTCCCCCGAGCACGCCCGTTGACGTGAGCAAGCCCGCCGCGCGGCCGCCGATCATCGTGTTGCGCATGACGATGACCATGTCGGGCCCCGGGCTGATCATGATGAGCAGCGTGATCCCAACCACGACGAGGATTTGATCGGTCACTTATCTCTCCCGCGTTCCAAGCCGAATGTAAACGAAAAGTGAGGCCGTCTCAACCGCAAGGCGCTTCCCTCGCGCATTGTTGCACAATAGGATCGCTTGGGTTCAACCGGGAGGCATGCTCATGGCCACGGGATGGTTGTCACGCTGCAGTTTGGCTGTTGCCTTTGCCTTGGCATTGCTCTTGACCCCTGCCGGCAAGGCCCAGGAACCTGCCGTCGATCTCGCCCTGGTGCTTGCCGTCGATTGTTCCTTCAGCGTCGATGCGGTGGAGTTTCGCCTGCAGATGGAAGGGCTCGGCCGCGCCTTCCTGAAGCCCGAAATCAAGAAAGCGATCCGCGCCGGCCACCGGCAGCGCATCGCCGTCATCGTCATGCAATGGTCTGACGAGGGCAACCAGATGGTGGTGCTGCCTTGGAGCATTCTGGCAGGCGATGCCGATGCCGATGAAGTTGCAAGCATTCTGACGAGAATGCCGCGTCGCCTGGCCGAGGGCGGTACCTCGATCTCGCAGGCCCTGGTGTTTGCGGAAGCCCTCTTCGCCACGGCGCCGCAAGCGGAGCGCCGCGTCATCGATGTCTCCTCCGACGGTCGCAACAATATCGGTCCTCCGGTGGACGCGGCGCGAGACCGTGTCGTGGCCTCCGGCATCACCATCAACGCGCTTGCCATCCTCAACGAATGGCCGACGCTTGACATCTATTTTCAGGAACACGTGGCGGGCGGCGAAGGCCATTTCGTCATTCCCGCCAACGATTATGAAGCCTATGGCGAGGCGATCTACCGCAAGCTCCACAAGGAGATCACGGGGCCCGGCATATCGTAAGGATTAACCTTCGCTTCTATTATTTCTCTCTCCCCCTTGCGGGGAGGGATTAAGGGTGGGAGTCGCTCCGGCCTCTCCATAGCCCCACCCCGAAATCCACGCGTTTGCGTGAATTTCGATCTCCTCGCAAAATGAAAAACGTGGACCAACACCTTTTCGAAAATGCTCAATGGCTTGTTGGCGCGATTGCCCGCGGCCTTGCCGCGCGCGGCGGCGAAGGCGTCGACGGTGTGCTGGAAAGGCTGTCGGAGCAGATGGTGAACCGCCCGAGTTTCCACTCGCCTGAGCCAACGCAACTGCCGGTCCTCCGCAATTTTGCGGAGTGCACCGCCGAGACCATGCTGCTCGATGCCGATCTCGCGGCGGCGATTGCGGCCATTGCCGATCATCTGCAATGGCGGCAGTCCGCGAGCTACAACGACGCTGTCCTGGGGAAGGGCTTTCTTGACAACTACGGCTGGAGCCAGATCATCGGCCCGCACGGGTTTTTCCCCGGCGAAGATTTTCTTTTGGGATTCATAATGCTGGGTCCTCGCCATCACTATCGGGACCACTATCATCCAGCGCCGGAACTCTATTGGCCGCTCACGGGTCCTTCCGAATGGAAGCGAGGCGCTGGCGGCTTCGAGGCAAAACCGGCCGGCACCGCCATCTGGCATGAACCTTACGTCGTTCACGCCACGAAGACCGCGGAGCAGCCCTTGCTTGCCCTCTGGTGCTGGACGAGCGACACGGCAACGCCGGCCAAACTGGTCGAGGCATGACGACGCTGGGCAAAGCCGCGCTTATCGCTGTCTTGGCCTACACCGGTGTGATGCTGGCCATGTATCTGCTCCAGCGAAGCCTGCAATATTTTCCGCAAGACAAGGGGCTGTCGCCGGAAGCGATCGGCCTTTCCGGCGTTACAGTCCATCGTCTCGCAACACCCGATGGCGAGCGCATCGTCACCTGGTACGTGGCGGCCAAAGCCGGCCGCCCGACCATCCTTTATTTCCACGGCAATGCGGGCGAGATCGGCGACCGGCCCAACCGGTTTCGATATTATGCGGAGCGGGGCTTCGGCCTGCTCTACGTCTCCTATCGCGGCTATGGCGGCAGCACGGGCCGCATCACCGAACGGGGTCTGGTCACCGATGCCGTCACCGCCTACGACTGGCTCATCGCGCAAGGTGTGGCGCACGCGCAAATCGCTCTGGTGGGCGAATCGCTGGGAACGGGAGTGGCGGTCCAGTTGGCCGCGCAAAAGCCGGTGGGTGCCGTGGCGCTCGAAGCTCCCTACACCTCGACCGCCGATATCGCCGCTTCGATTTACTGGTGGCTGCCGGTGCGTCTCCTGATGAAGGATCAATTCCGCTCAACGGATCACATAAGCGCCGTCACCGCGCCGCTGCTCATCATCCACGGTGCTGCCGATACCATCGTCCCGGCCAGATACGGCAAGGCCCTCTTCGCCGCCGCCAACGAACCCAAGGAACTCGCCATCATCGAAGGCTTCGGCCACGATGTGCTGTTTGAGGAGGCGACATGGGCAAAAGAAGTGGAATTTTTTGATCGGGTGATAGAGTAGTCCGTATCTCAAAAAATTGTCATCGCCGGATTCATTCCGGCGACCCATGCTTCAACGATTGGGCGCGCGGATGAATGGGTTGCCGGGACAAGCCCGGCAATGACAGATTAGAGGACGATTATTTCTCACGCATATCCCGGCGGCGGAACGAAACTGGCGTATTCACGCTCTATCAATTCAGCGAAGCGGATGGAGGTGTGATCGCCATATTGCCGGGTAATGATCTGCACTCCCGACGGCAGGCCCTGCGGCGTTAAGCCGAGCGGCGCCACTGTCGAAGGCAATAGAAAACATCCGGAATAGCCCGCCCAGAACAATTGATCCGTCGTCGGAACTTTGCGGCCGTTGACCATGATGGTGCGATCATGCCGCTCACCCTCATGGTCATGCGGAAACGCCGCCGAGGCAGCGGCAGGGCACAGCAGCACGTCCCAGTCATCGAAGAACTGGTCCCACAGCAGCCGCATCTGATGCCGCCGCTCATTGGCGATCAGCCAGGAGCGATGCGGCATGACATAAGCTCGCGTCATCTTCGCGTAATAGCTGTCGTCATCCGCGGCGAAGGCCGACACCTTTTCGGTATTATTTTCAAACTCCTTATCCGTTTGCTTTCGACTCGTCGCCGAGCGCAGGAGTGCTATGTAAATGTCCATGGCCTCGCGTGTGGAAAACTCCGGGCGTGCGGTCAGCGAAAGTTTGCGCACCCGGCGCTCGAGGAATTTGGCGAGTGCGGCAATCATATCCTGAACAGGCTGGTCGACTTCGCTCATATGATCGGTCAGCATGACGGCGACCCGGAAATTTTTGAACGAACTCTGTTTTGCAGGCGGAAGGTCGATGGCGACGGCTCGCGCCTCCGCACCGTCGCTGCCCACGAGCACTTTCATCATCGTTGCGAGATCCCGCGCCGAGCGCGCCAGCGGCCCCGCCACCGAGATATCGGTGGGATGCACGATGCCCGGGAGATACTGCCCGCGTTTGGGTACGACACCCCATGTCGGCTTGTGGCCATAGACGCCGCAATAATGGGCCGGGTTGCGGATCGAAGCGCCGATGTCGGAGCCGATTTCGATAGCGCTCATGCCGGAGGCGAGCGCTGCCGCCGAGCCGCCGGAGGAGCCGCCGGGAGCGCGTGAGACGTCCCATGGGTTGCTGGTCGTGCCATAGATGTCATTGAAGCTCTGCCAATCGGACAGCATGAGCGGCACGTTGGTTTTGCCATACATGACGGCGCCGGCGTCAGTGAGCCGCTTCAGCGCCACGGCGTCCGTTGCTGCGATGTTGTCCTTGAGCTGTGGAACGCCCCAGGTCGAGGGCGTGCCCGCCCAATCGAAAGATTCCTTGGCGGTCATCGGCACGCCGTCGAATGGCCCCCTCGGGTTACCTGCCCTGAGCCGCCGATCCGCTGCCGCGGCGGCCTTGCGAGCCCGGTCGATGTCGGTGACAATCACCGCGTTCAGTTCCTCATTGTGCCTGGCATATTGATCGAGACACAGATCGAGCAACTCCCGCGCCGAAATCTTGCGCGCCTTGAGAAGGCGGGCCAATTCGGTGGCGGAACGAAAGACGAGAGGCAATGCGGCCATGAGCAACTCCTGAGTAGGCCAGCGTACCAGAGTCCTGGGGAGGCGGGGAAGCTTGCGCATATCTGCCTTGCGCAGGGCAGGCGAGACGGTGGCGGGAGGCCCGTATAAGCCTGAAGCCCATGGATCGGCGGCGGCTCCTCACGGGTTATCTGCTGGCGCTCGCCGGCACCGCCCTGTTTTCGTCGAAGGCGATCTTCGTCAAGCTGGCCTTCATCGAGAAGCCGGACGCGCTGCCGATGCTCACCTGGCGCATGATTTTCGCGCTGCCGTTTTTCGCCGCCATTACGGCATATGCGCTGGTGCAGCGTCACAGGTCCAACGCCCGGCCGTTGGGCGCGGGGATGATCGCCCGCATCTTGCTGCTTGGAATTTTTGGTTATGTGGCGATGATCCTCGATTTCGAAGGGCTCGTTTATATTTCCGCGGGGCTCGAGCGGCTTGTTCTGTTCACCTATCCGATTTTCCTGATCTTTATTGCCGCCGCCTTCTTCGGCGCGCGCATAACCGCAAGTCATCTTGTGGCTGCAGGTGTGAGCTATGCCGGCCTTGCTCTCGTCTTCGTGGCCGACATTCCCGATGGCGGCTCCAACGTGCCGCTGGGAACACTGCTCGTGCTTGGCTCAGCCCTTGCCTTCGCGATCTATCAGCTCTGGGCCACGGACATGATCGCCCATGTGGGCAGCGTCCTGTTCACGGCACTTGCCCTCACCGGCACATCGCTCGCCAGCCTCGCCCATTACTTTATCTTGCGGAGCCCCTCCGAGCTCGCCGTTTCGCCGCGCTATCTGGCACTTGCAGCACTCACGGGAATCTTCGCCACTGTCGTGCCATCCTTCATGATCAACGCCGGCATGGCCTCGATCGGCGCGCGCTCCACAGCGATGATCTCCATGGTCTCGCCGCTGCTCACCATTTATCTCGCGGTCCTCATCCTCAATGAATCGTTTACCTTGATTGATGCTATCGGAACGGCGCTCGTTGTTGGCGGCATGGGTTACGATGCCTGGATCGGCTTTCGCCGCCCACAATCGAAGTGATTCAAATCGGAGCGCTTTCTTATAGGGTGTTTAATGACGTTTATGCACCTCAACTTAAAGCGAAGTGAGGTAGCAAAGACGGCAGGGAACGGCGCTGGGCTCGCGTGGATGCAAATCCTCCTGTGCAACTGTTGTTTCCGGCAACATGGACAAAACCCAGATAGGAAGTGTCATGCGTAAATATCTCATCCCTCTCGCCGCCTCGGCGGCGTTTTTGAGTGCCTCCCAGGCCTACGGCGCCCAGACGAGCGCCAACTTTCAGGCCCGCATCAGTATCTCGACCAGCTGTACTGTAAGCGCCACCAGCCTCGACTTCGGCCCGGTCGGCATCATCAACGGTGGTGAAACCGCCACGTCGGCCGTGAACGTAAATTGTTCTTCCGGAACGTTATTTGACCTGTCATTCGATCCGGTGCTCACCGTGACTGCTTATAACGGCACGATGGTGAACGGCCCCGAGGACGTGGCCTATAGTGCCGCTCTGTCCCTCACGGGCGGCACGGGCGGTGCGGGTAGTGGCCTCGGTGGCTCCTTCAACCTCACAATCGACGGCCTTTTGCCCGTGCAGGTTTCGCCTCCGAGTGGCATCTACACCGACAACCGCGTCCTCTACGTTAACTTCTAGGAAACTGCGATGCGCTCCTGGCTCTCTGGCCTTCTTGCGGCAACTACCATGCTTGCCGCACCCGCGCTTGCGTCTGCGTCTTCGTTGCAGATCATGCCGATCAACATCGAAGTGCCGGCTCCAGGGGCCGCA
>JBGTJO010000077.1:0-25498 GCA_041745135.1 Aestuariivirga sp.
GAAGCCGCATCGAGCCGGAAATAGGCGCCGCGCGTCAGCCTGGCCAGTTCGCGGAAGGCGGTTTCCACCGCGGCGTCGTTTCCTTCCTGAAACAGGAAAAGCGGCACGCCAAGAAGCCCGATCTCGCCCGCTGTTTTGCACAGCGCGTCGATATTCTCCTCCATGGCATCGCCGACATAAACAACGGCGTTGATCTTGACGCCTTGCGCCTCCTTTTTGACGTGCTTCAGCACGCGGCCGATCTGCGTGTAGCCGCCATGGCATTGCACCGTGGTCATGAGGCGCGCCAGCGCCTCGGGCTCGCTCACCCATTTCGAGGCGCGGCATTCGCTGTGGCCGCGGAAATAAACCAGCTGCACATCGAGCCCGCCGATTTTCTGCGTTTCGGCGAACATCTCGGACTGGATGCCAAGTGCGCGGTCCCAGGTGGGCTGGCGGCTCATGGTGGCGTCCATGGCGAAGACGAGGCGGCCGCGCCCGCCGCTTTGTTTCTGCGCAGGCGGCATGGCGCGCAATTTGGTGAGGAAGGTGGAAACGGACTCGTCTTCGGCCGCAGGCGCAACCGGCGTCGTAGGTTTCAGATCTGCCATGGCCACGGGCCTCCCGCCCTGATCGAACCGGCGTTAGAGATAGTGAGCCTGAAGCGAATTCAAAGCAAATTTGTGGACGGGTTAAGCTTCCTCGCGAGCTTTCGCCGCGCGCAGCACCGCTGCGATTTGCTGCTGAACGGCTTCAGGCTGACCGTGAACGGCCTCGATGAGATCGCTCAAGCTTTGCCGGAGGCCGTGAATCTGATCGAGGAGGTTGAGGATCACCTCGACCCCATCATCATTGACGCCGAGATCCTCCTTCAGGTCGCGGATAAGCTGGGCCCGCGCCACGTCCGCCTCGGAAAATTCCTCCTGCGCCGGGATAAGCCAGCTTGCCTCAACCCAAGCCGTCAGCGTTTCGGTTTCGATTTGCGTGCGCACGTGAAGCTCTTGCAGGAACATTTCAAACCTCCATTCCTTGGCGCGGATTATGCGCCTGTCCAGCGCTCCACCCGCGCACGAATGCTTCGAGATCGGCATCCGCCGCGCGCGGCAAGATGAGTTTCAAGGTCACATATTGATCGCCTTTGCCGCCATCGGCGCGCGGCACGCCCTTGCCCTTGAGGCGCAGCACGGTCCCGGTGTTCGAGCCCTTGGGCACCGTCATCGACACCGGCCCCGACGGTGTCGGAACGCTCACGGAGCCGCCGAGCACTGCCTCACGCAGGCTGATGGGCAATTCCATGCGGATGTCATCGCCATCGCGGGTAAAAAACTTATGCGGCCGCACCTCGATTTCAGCCAGCGCATCGCCGGGAGGCCCGCCGCCGATCCCCGGCATGCCCTTGCCTTTTAAGCGCAAGACCTGGCCCTCGCGGGCGCCAGCGGGAACCTTGAGATCGAGGCTTGAACCATCGGGCAGGGCTATGCGCTTGGTTGCGCCGTTCACCGCCTCCAGGAATTCCACCGGCAGGCGGTAATGAATATCTCCCCCCGGCATGCTCGCGCGGCTGCGCCCGGCGCGCCGGAACAGCTCGGCCAGAATATCATCCTCGCCGGCGAGGTCGGCAAATCCGGCATCGGTCGTATATGGCTGCTGCGGGCCGCCCGCATAGTCGCGATAGAAGGGGCGCTGCTGCCGCTCAGCGCCAGAGGCATCGATCTCGCCCCGGTCGAACTTCGCGCGCTTTTCTGGATCGCTCAGCAACCCGTAGGCAGCACCGATCTGCTTGAATTTTTCCTCAGCTTGGGCGTTGCCGGGATTGAGGTCGGGGTGGAGCTTCTTCGCCAATTTGCGGTAAGCGGACTGAATCTCCTCCGCCGTAGCGGCCGGTTTGACGCCCAGGACCTCATAGGGATTCTCGTTCACTTATTTCTCCGGTCAAAACACTTTGCTGAGTTGAGCACCTTCCCAGATTTGTCATCCCGGCGAAAGCCGGGACCCATCTTTCAGCGTGACGACTCTGCGAGAGTCCGTACCTGTGTTTAGCGTGGGTCCCGGCTTTCGCCGGGATGACGAAATAGGGGATGGTTGAGCCCAACACAAACTCTGGCGCTATTGATCGAGCCGGGGCGGCTCAACCTGGCGATACCGCGCCTGCACGAAGCCAAAAGCTCCATAGGCCATCAAGCCAAGGGCGGTGCCGCCAAGCGTTAGCCAGCCGTAGGGCCGCGCATCGAGAAAGTCGAGCGCCCCCTCAACGCTCCGCGCCTCGCCCGACCGGCCGTTGTAGCCGGCGAGAACGATGAAGCCGCCGATCACCGCGAGGACGACGCCCCGCCCGGCGAAACCGAGCCGCCCCAGCGGCACCGCCCACCAACCGACGCCCGGGGGACAATGCAGGAATTCAACAACCCTCTCGGTGCGGAAGGCCTGCGAGAAGGCGACAACGCCAACAACCACGATCGCCGCACCTATCCCCATGATAAGCCATGGGCCGAAAGCCTGGTGCATCAGCCACCCCAGCCACGTCCGCAAGGTTTCTTCCGCGCTGCCCGTGTGGCGGACCAGCCCGATTGCCAGGCTGAACGAGGAGACCGCAAGGCTGGCGGCAACGACGGCGCCTCCGAGATACCCCACCCGCCGCACCAGCATCTTCAGGGAAACCCCAAGCCGGTCGGCATCGAGGATTGCTTGCGCAAAGCGCCACAGGGCAAAGAAAACCAGTCCGGCGCCAATAAGCCCAAGCCAGACCCAGCCAAAAGTCTGGCCCAGCACGACGCGCAAGGCGCCGCCCGCACCCTCCGCTTGGCCGCCAAAGCCGAAGGCTGGATAGAGGGCCAGCCCGCCAACCAATATATAGACCAGCCCGCGCGCGCCGTAGCCGATGCGCGCCAGAAGTTCGAGCAGCGGATTGCGGCTATTCAAACCGCCCGCCTGAGACGGCGCCATCGGCCTTTTTCTCTGGCGCGGAACATCCGCTTCAGTTTGCGGAGAAACTGCGCAGGCCGCTCGGGATCGAGGATTTGCGTTTCGACCACCCGTTTTTCAACTTCATTGAGCTCCCGAAGCTCGAGTGGCTTAAGCGTGCGGCCGCGGGGCTTCAGCAGTCCATCTATTGCGCTTATGAGTGAACCATCCGTTTTGCTGAGCGCCGTCGCCATATCGGTGTGTTCGACATCGAGATGTTCCGCCAGAAGATCGTGCACGCTGGCGGCGATCGCCAGGCGCTGCGCCTTGGTTTCAACCTCAATCGCCAGATCGCATTCGGTGTCCAATCCCATGGAGCGGTTGTTCAAGTTGGACGATCCTATTCTCAAGAACCGGTCGTCGACGATCATGATTTTGGCATGCACATAGATGGGCGTGCCGTCCGCGGCGACGGGATAATAAATGCGGAAGCGGCCTTCGCGGTCGGCGGCGCGCAGCATGGAAACGACGCCGACGCGTGCCGTGTCCATCACCTCTTCTTCAAGCCAGCCTTCGGCTGTTCGCGGATTGATGAGAACGATCTCCGGCCCGCCCTTTTCCTCAAGGCGCCGCCCCAGCGCTTCGCCGATGCGGCGGGATGCGCAATACTGGCTCTCGATGTATATCAATTTCTGGGCCGAATTAATGGCGGCGAGATAGAGAGCTTCGATTTCATGGACGGCCGCTTGCTCGCCATAGGCGGGCTGCGTGCGGGCGATGCCGACGGTGACCTTCTCGAAATTGGGTTTAAGCGTCGTGGGCCAGGGATCTCCATTCGGTTCCGGCGGCGGCAGGGTCTCTCCCGTGGCCCAGCGCCAGCGCTCGCGGGAAAGCTCGCCCAGCGCCAGCGCCGCCGCCCCATCGACGGCGGCCGTCGCATCATGCCACGGCCCTTGCGGAAAGCCCCAAGGGCTGTCCCGGCGCTTGTCCTTGCCCCGGTGGCTGCGCGTATCCCAGCGCCCGACGGTCGTATCGATGCCGCCGCAAAAAGCGATTGCATCATCGATCACCACAATCTTCTGATGATGCGAGGCGCCGATAGGGTGGGCATGATCCAATTTGGCGTGCAAGCGCTTGTGGGCCATCAAGCCCAGCAGGAAAAGCGGCGTTGAGCCCCGCGCCAGAGTTTTGAGCGCGCCCAGATTCCATTGCAGCAGCCGGATTTTCAGCGTGCGTTTGCGCTTCACCAAGGTATCGAGGAACGCGCCTAAATTATCGGGCCTTTCCCGGTCGTGAGTTTCCGGATCGAGCTTGACGCGAAGATCGAAGTCCCAGCCGATCAGAAAGATGGTTTTTTCCGCGGCGGTCATGGCTTCCTTAAGCGCCGCAAAATAGTCCGCCGCATCGATGATGAGCGCGAAACGTTCGGCCTGCGCCTGCCGCCAGCAGGTCGAACCGGATTGGATAATGGAAGGGGTGGGCGTTGAAGGCCTTTCAGCGCCCGTACGAGTCTTGGACATTTCCCTGTCTACTGTCCGCAAACGGTCAAATCAACAACACGTTCAACCCTTTGCTTTGGCCCGGCTGGATCGCGAGTTGAGTTTTCCGATGCTCAGCTCGAGCCCCTGCCGAGCTGCCGCGATGGCTTCGGCGCATTGAGTTTGGCTATGCGCGGTCAAGACAACCGAAAGTTCATTGAGGGAGATAGCAAGATCGCTGGCCAGAATGTGATCGCCGAGTCCCGATAGGGTTCGCATCACGATATCCACCACGCGTTGCTGCAAGGAAGGAGGGAGCCTGTGAAACTGTTCGGCGAAAGAGCGATAACAAGCTGCGGCGCATTGATACTGCATTGATTCCGAGGCAACGCTCGCAAGCGCCTCGAAGCCGTTCATAACCTCGCTGGCAAGGTTGTCGAAATAAACCACGGGAGAATCCGGCTCCGAGATGTTTTCGGTGGCAAACGCGCCATCCGTCTGGGCCCAGCGGGCCAGGAGATCGCGAAGGCTGAAGATCGCAAGCAGGCCGGGATCGGGATTGGATTTAGCACTCGAAATCGTAGTCCAGCCGATGGTGACGATCTGCTCGATGCCGAATCCCGGATCGGCGTCGATGTCGCGCTGCTCCTCCACATCGACGGCCCTGCGGATCACGGCTTCAAGATCGGGGACGTTCCGTCCGGAGGGCGCCCTTACTTCGGCGACGGGATCACCGAACGATACATAGTCGCCGATCGCAGTGAGGATGGTGACCTCAGCCCCACTATGCCCAACAGCCTCCGTAATGGCAGCGGCATCGAGGCCCGCCATGAACCCGCTGCTGTCGGCGGCCACCTGGGTGAGGGCCTTTCCGCCAAGCCGCGGAGAACGCCTGGTCTGTTTGAGAAGATCGAGCTGGTTATGTCGCGCCAGCAATGTGTGATCGTGGATCGATTTCAGAATGACGACGGGCCGCATCTGATTGATGGAGGAGTAGATGAGGAAGATCAGCATATACAGGGCGACTGCCGTCAACGCGCCCGCCATCGCTACGCCAAAGACCGGCTGATGCGATTGATTGACGGTTGCCAGCATGATCAGCGAATAAAGCGCCAGCCCGACAAAGAAGCCGAAGTAGAACTGATTGACCTTGCGTCGCAGGAATTGATCCAGCACCAGGCTGGTGAGCGCCGCGGCGCCCTGCTGCACGGCCAGCAGCAGGAGAGAAAAGGTCATCGTCGTCACCGTGATGATGCCGCTTGCGATCACGCTGAGAAAGTCGCGCGCCGCTTGCTCGTCGCTGAAGAGGCCTTCCCACTCCGCAGCCGGCTTTTCGCCGGCGTCCACGAGATACATCACCAAAGCCAGCAGAAGGAACCCGGCGATGACCAACGTCGGTATTGTAAGAAACTCGGCAAAAGCGCGCCGCATATTTTCCAGATTTTGCCGCGACATGCCGCCCGGAATTGATGTTGGCTCCGAAGAGGTGCCGCGGCGTTTTCCATCCGCTTTCATGCTGGCGCGGGAATCAGGCGGGGGTTGCCCAGCGCCTGGTGACGACAAGGCCAAGCACGGTTCCGAAGAAAAACGCATGGGCAATGAATTGCACCACCGGATTTGCCTCCAGGAACCACGGAAAGGCAATGGGCGCGATGACATAGAAGTTGACCAGCCAGAGCGCAATTCCATAGAGCGTGGCAAGCAGAACGGTGAACCCATCGCCGCGCCGCCATTGCGACATGGCCGCTGCAAAAATAATGCCGTAGACTACCGACAGCGCCATGTGAACAAGAAGGCCGGCAAATCCCGCCGCCGCCAATGAATAGTTTGGCTCCAGCGCGGCGGACCCAAGGGCTATTGCGCCAATCATTCGAAGCGGCATGAAAAAGGCCTCCGCGCCCATCATAATGGCGCTCACGATCATCTCAAAAGCCGCGAACACCACCCCCGCCACGATACCAGCCAGCGCACCCTGCTTTATCATGCCGCGTCTGTCCGTCTGGATATAAGTGTCATGCATTCTCCAGCTCCAACGCCGTGGTAGGCTGGCCGTAAACTCGCGAGTGAGGCGAAAGTTGCTACACAAATTGGTGATTGACTGACCCCCACGCGTGGGCAAGGGTGCAGGAACGGATTTGACAGCATGGAGTTCAGCCCAGCATGCTGGCAGCTGAGTCAATTGCAACAGCCGGAGAAGTCCCCAAAACACCGGCGGGCGGTATCAGTGCCGGCACATCGGGGGGCATAGCCGCCGTCACGCTTGCCGCGGCCTGGATATGGCCCTTGGCGCCCATGGCTCACGATCTTTTTGCCGCGCACATGCTCCAGCATTTGCTGGTGATGAATGTGGCGGCTTTGCTGATCGGCGCGTCTTTTCCCCGCCTTGGCGCACGGGCGTTGCCGGCGGTTACGATTTTGCAGCTTGCAGCGCTTTGGATGTGGCATATGCCGGCGGTGTTCGCAGTGGCGCACCATGATGCTGTCTTGCAAGTTCTCATGCAGGTGTCGCTGTTCGGCGCGGCGCTGTTGTTTTGGCGAGCGGTTCTGGACAGCAAGACATATTCCGTTTGGCGCCGGATATTCGCGCTGCTGATTACAGCGAAAGTTTTCTGCCTGCTTGGCGCGGTTTTTGTTTTCACTCGGCGCACTCTCTATCCGGCCTTTGGCGATCCGGCACAATGGGGTCTGACCGCGCTCGACGACCAGCAGCTTGCGGGCCTGCTGATGGTGAGTTCCTGCGCCTTGATCTATGTCGCCGCGGCGATTGCGCTCTTCGCCAGATGGCTTTTCTCGATCGGCCCCGATGCCGCGTTCGCAAAATAAGCACGTAACGTGGCGCGTCGTTTTGGCAAGCTGGAGAGTGGGCGCGATTTGGCTCGGGGCCTTCATCGCCATACTTGTCATGGGCGGTTTTCTAGTCGCCTGGTCCGGCGTCTACAGCGTCGCTGCAAGCCGTGGGCACTGGCCGGGATTCAGATTGCTGCTCGAATTCGGCATGCGGAGTTCCGTCCGCACCCACGCTCTGGGGATCGATGTCCCCAATCTCGATGACCCAGCACTGGTGGAGCGGGGCGCCGGTCACTTTCAGGGCGGCTGCGCACCCTGTCACGGGGCGCCGGGCCGGCCTTCCAGCCCCATCGTGTACGCCATGCTGCCGGAGCCGCCCGACCTTGGCGCGACGGTTCCGGCCTGGAAAACCAATGAGCTGTTCTGGATCGTCAAAAACGGACTGAAATATACCGGCATGCCAGCCTGGCCCGCCCAACAGCGCGATGACGAGGTCTGGGCCGTTGTCGCATTCCTGCAGCGTTTGCCCAACACAACTGCATCCGAATATCAGGCGCTGGCGAATCTGGAGCCCCGTCGGCAGGAGGTGCCCATTCGCGCCCTGGCGCAGGGAGGTCCCATCGGCACCGGGCTCGCCGCCTGTTCGCGCTGTCACGCCCTTGATGGGGCGGGACGCCCGAGCGGCGCTTTCCCCCGGCTCGACATTCAGACCGCCGAATATCTGTTCCTTCAGCTGCAAAGCTACGACCAAGACACGCGCCACAGCGGCATCATGCAGCCCGTGGCGGCTGAGCTTGAAGAAGCCGAAATGCGCCGGTTGGCGGAGTATTACGCGTCCCAGCGCCCGGTTCAGCGACAAGAGCCAGCGGCGGGCAATGAAGCTTCGGTCGCGAGGGGTCAAAGGCTGGCAACGATCGGATTGCCCGACCAGGGCATACCACCATGCCTGTCATGCCACGTTGAAGATCCGGCCGTGCGTGACCCGCTGTATCCCGCTTTATCCGGCCAATATGCGAGCTACACCATCCAGCAGCTTGAGCTTTACAAATCGGGCCGGCGGCGCGGCACGCCTGCGGCGGAGATCATGTCTGTCATGGCGGAACGCCTGACGGCTGAGCAAATCAAGGCCGTGTCGATCTATCTTTCCGGATTGCAGGCGGCCCGTTGATGGAGGCCCAACAATCCGTGCTGTCGCCCGCCGGCGCCGATGCGCAGTCCATAGCGACCCTGAGCTGGATCATGTTCTGCGCCGCCGCCCTCATCTTTTTCGGCGTGGTTCTCATCACAATCTTTGCTCACAAGGGCAACGAAGCTTGGCGCCGCCGCCTGTCCAGCAACGCATTCATCTTTTGCGTGGGAATTATTTTTCCAACCGTTACACTGGTGGCGCTTTTGATCTACGGACTCATGCTCACCGGGGCCCGCGTCATGGCAACCGAGGCGGATGCGCTCCATATTGAAGTTGTAGGCGAGCAATGGTGGTGGCGCGTCCGATATACGGAAAGCGGCGCTGTAACCGCCAACGAAATTCGCGTGCCCGTCGGCCGGCAGGTCGAGATCAAACTGACTTCAGCCGATGTCATCCACAGCTTCTGGGCGCCCAATCTCGCGGGCAAGGTAGATATGATCCCCGGCGTTGTGAATGTCATCCGTCTGCGTGCGACAAAGACCGGCACCTATCGCGGCCAATGCGCCGAATATTGCGGCGGCCCGCACGCGCTGATGGCGTTTCATGTGATTGCATTGGAGCCTGCGCAATTCGAGGAATGGTTGGCTGAACAGCAACGGCCCGCTCGCTCCCCAACGGGGGCTTTGCAGATAGAGGGAGAGAGCCGGTTCATCTCGAAGGGCTGCAACGCCTGCCACACCATTCGCGGCACAGCGGCCAACGGCGCAATCGGTCCCGACCTCACCCATGTCGGCGGGCGTATATCCCTTGCCGCTGCCACCTTGCCAAATGATGTGCGTTCGTTTGGCCGCTGGATTCGCGACAACCAGCATATCAAGCCCAACAACCGCATGCCGCCATTCGGCGTTCTGACAGACCGGGAACTTGCAGCACTTGCCGCCTATCTCGAGGGCCTCCAGTGACCGATTACCCGCATGCCTTGCCGAGGCCAAAGGCCGAACTCGCGGAACTTGAAAAAATCTGGAAAGTGCCGACCGGCTTCCGGCTGCTCACTGCCGTCAACAACACCTATATCGGCCTGTTCTATGTGGGCGCGGCGCTGCTCTTCTTCATTCTCGCCGGCATACTAGCGTTGCTGATGCGCTTGCAGCTCGCCGTTCCCGAAAACACGCTGATCGATCAGGGCACCTACAATCAGTTCTTCACCATGCACGGCACGGTGATGATGTTCCTGTTCGCCGTGCCCGTGGTCGAAGCAATCGGCGTATTGCTGCTGCCCCAGATGCAGGCGGCGCGCGATCTGCCGTTCCCACGCCTCAGCGCCTTCGCTTTCTGGGCTTATTTCATCGGCGGGCTGGTCTTCTTCGGGTCGCTGTTCTTCGATCTAGCTCCCGATGGCGGCTGGTTCATGTATCCCCCGCTCACCAGCACCCGTTTTTCACCGGGCGAGAATGCCGATTTCTGGCTCGTCGGCATCGGCTTCATCGAGATATCGGCGATTGCCGGAGCCATCGAGATCATCGTCGGCATCCTGCGCACCCGCGCCCCCGGCATGACGCTCGACAAGATGCCGGTCTTTGCCTGGTCCATGCTGGTGTTCGCGGGGATGATCGTGTTCGCTTTTCCGGCGGTGATCCTCGCGACTTTCCTGCTTGAACTTGAACGCGCTTTCGATTGGCCCTTCTTCATCGCGGAGCGAGGCGGCGACCCGCTGCTCTGGCAGCATCTCTTCTGGTTCTTCGGGCACCCGGAAGTTTACATCATCTTTTTACCAGCCGCCGGCATGGTGTCGATGATCGTGCCGACCATGACGGGCGTGCCCCTCAGGGCGTACAAACTAATCGTCGTGGCGCTGGTCGCCACCGGTTTTTTCTCGTTCGGCCTGTGGGTGCACCACATGTTCGCGACGGGCATTCCGGAATTGTCGCTGGCCTTCTTCTCAGCGGCCAGCATGGCGGTGGCCATTCCGAGTGGCATTCAGGTGTTTGCGTGGATCGCCACGATTGCCGCGGGGCGCTTGCGGCTCACCGTCCCCTCGCTGTTCATCCTGGGATTTCTGGCGATCTTCGTCATCGGCGGACTGACCGGCGTCATGGTCGCCATGGTGCCGTTCGACTGGCAGGTGCATGACAGCTATTTCATTGTGGCGCATCTCCACTACGTGCTGTTCGGCGGCATGGTGTTCCCGGTCTTCGCGGCGATTTATTATTGGCTGCCCGCTGTGAGCCCCGGGCGGCTGTCGGAGCGCCTGGGCCGCTGGGCGTTCGCGCTGATGTTCGCGGGCTTCAACGTCGCCTTCTTTCCGATGCACATCGCCGGGCTCATGGGTATGCCGCGGAGGGTTTACACATATGCCGAGGGGCTTGGCTGGGAGTGGTATAATCTTGTCTCCACCATCGGCGCCTTCACGCTGGCGGCGGGCGTTGCCGTGGTACTCGCCGACGTCCTCCTCAATTTCCGGCTTTCCTTGGCAGGGAACGCCGGAAATGTCTGGCGGGCAGGCACGCTCGAATGGCTGCCGAACTCCGCTCATGGGACGCGGAGCATTCCGCCGGTTACCAGCCGCGAGCCCCTTTGGGACGATGAGAAACTCGCCGGTGATGTGGACGCGGGCCGCTACTATCTGCCGGGCGCCCCAACCGGCGGCCGGGAAACGCTGGTCACCAGCGCTGTCGAAGCGGTGCCGCAATATGTGCTGCAAGTGCAGGGACCAAGCTGGCGCCCGTTCTTCGCCGCCGTTTTCACCGCCGCATTCTTTCTGCTGCTGACTGTAAAACTGGTGATGCCCGCACTGCTGTGCGGCGTCCTGACGCTGGCTATGATCATCGCCTGGCTGTGGCAAACGGATCCCGGCGTCAATCACCCGCCCGTCGATATCGGCGGCGGCACCGTGCTGCCCGTTTATGTGACCGGCAGTTCCTCGCACTCATGGTGGGCCATGGTGATTTTGCTGCTGGTCGCGGCATCGCTGTTCATCGCGCTAATCTTTTCCTATCTCTACATATGGACCGTGTCGCCGGAAGTTTGGCCCGCAAGGATGCCGGCTGTCATATGGCCGCTCGCCAGCGCCGTTGCGTTTATTCTGAGCAGCGCGGCAATCGCATTCGCGGGACGCATGCTGGCGCGAAGATGGGCTTTGTGTTTGAGCATTATACTTGCCTGCCTCGCACTCGCGGCAGCATGGTACTTCGAGTTCCAAGGGCAATGGCAGAGCGGCTTGCGGCCTTCCGCCAGCAGCTATGCCGCACTGGTTTACACGGTAACGGCGGTCGAGGGCCAACTTGTGGTGACCGCCGTGATCATGGGGCTTTACACCATCACGCGAAGCCTGGCGGGCCTGCTGACGCCGGTCCGCCGCGCCACCTACGACAACACCATGCTGCTGTGGCATTATACGGTGGGGCAGGGGTTGCTGGGCCTGCTGATCGTGCACGGCTTCCCGAGGCTCGCGGGATGACTCGTGCTTTCTTGCAGATGTTGCACGGCCCGCTGATCTGGATTTCCCATTTCAGCTTGATCTACGGTGCGGCGGGATTCGGCGGCGCGTTCGGGTTTTCCGAACACGGCATCCAACTCTTTTGCTGGATCGCCACGCTTGTAGCGGGCACCTCAATCCTCTTCCTGCTCTGGGTAGGGCGTGAGAACCGCGCGTCGATTTCTTCCATAGGGAGAACTCTCGCGCAATTATCGCTTGTGGCGATTTTACTTCAGGCCCTGGTTCTATGGATCGTGCCGTTTTGACGGAAACGCCATTTGAATGCCGCTCCTGCTTTATCGTGCGTCCTGCGGCCACCATAGGATCAGATATCACTGGACGTTGAAATAATCTAACCAGCGGGGCAAAATGGCTGAAATTTTCAAGGACGCGCGCAAGAAGGCCTATCTCAACGCGGAGGGCACCGACAAGCCGCTCAAGAGCCCGCTCCCGCACGCAACGCTCAAAGCGGCGCGCGCCTATCGCAAGCAGCGCCTTGTGGATCAGCTCAAGAAGCACGATTGCGCGGCCATCCTGCTCTATGACCCCGTCAACATCCGCTACGCGCTCGATGTCTCCAACATGCAGCTGTGGATGACCCACAATGCCTCCCATTACGCCATGGTGTGCGCCGATGGCCATGCGATCGATTTCGAATATGGCGGTGCTGAGCATGTGGCCGACGGCATCGAAACCATCGACGAAGTGCGCAAAGGCACCTCCTGGTTTTATTTCGCCTCAGGCGGCCGCACCTCGGAACGGGTCACCAAGTGGGCCAATGAGATTGTCGACGTCCTCAAGCAGCGCGGCGGCAAGAATATGCGCCTCGCGGTGGACAAGGTGGAACCACTCGGTGTTGACGCATTGCGCGAGCGCGGCGTCACCATCGTGGAGGGCCAGGAACTCACCGAACACGCGCGCTGCATCAAGAGCAAGGATGAACTGGCGCTCATGGGCTGGACCATCCGTGTGTGCGAGGCGGGCATGGCGCGCATGTACGAGCATTCCCTCCCCGGCAAGACCGAGAACGAGATCTGGGCGGAACTTCATTTCGAAAATATCCGCTCCGGCGGTGAGTGGATCGAAACGCGGCTTCTCGCCTCCGGCCCCCGCACCAATCCCTGGTTCCAGGAATGTTCGGACCGCGTTGCCGAAGTGGGAGATATCGTCGCCTTCGACACCGATTTGATCGGCCCCTACGGCTATTGCGCCGACCTGTCGCGCTCCTGGACTTGCGGCCACACCCGCATGACCAACAAGCAGCACGAACTTTATTCGGCCGCCGTCGATCAGATTCACCACAACGTATCGATCCTGAAGGCCGGGATGAGCTTCAGGGAGTTCAACGAAAAACAGTGGGTGATCCCGGAAAAATACGTGGCGCGGCGCTATTCCACCGCGATCCACGGCGTTGGCCTCGCGGATGAATATCCAAGCGCTCCCTTAGGCCCGGATTTCGGCCGCGCCTATGAGGGAACTTTCGAAGAGAACATGACGGTTTGCGTCGAAAGCCTGATCGGCGAAGAAGGCGGCAAGGAATGCATCAAGCTTGAAACCCAGGTTCTCATCGGCAAAAACAGCGCCACCCGCCTCGACACCTTTCCTTGGGAAGAAATATAATTCGCGCCCTGAAATCCGTCATTCCAGCGTAAGCTGGAATCCCGCTTTGCGGCCAAGCGGGACCCCAGCTTCCGCTGGGGTGACGATGTGTTAGAAGCGTCCATGTCTCAAGCCGAAATCGGCGTCATAGGTCTCGGCGTCATGGGCTCCAATTTGGCGCTCAACATCGCGAGCAAGGGCTTCATCGTCGCCGGTTACGACCGTATCGAGGAAACGCCGGCGAAATTCCAGCAGAGCGCCGGGGATCTTGCGAACAAGATCGTGCCGTGCCGTACACTCGCGGATTTTGCCGCCGCCATCCGCCCGCCCCGCCCCATCATCATGCTGGTTCCAGCAGGCGCTGCCGTTGACCAGCTGATTGCGGCGTTGCGCGGTTTGTTGAGCGAGGGTGACATTCTCATCGACGCCGGCAATTCCGATTTCCGCGATACCCAGCGGCGCTTCTCCGAGCTGGCCGGTTCCAACCTCAACTTCATCGGCATGGGCGTTTCCGGCGGAGCGGACGGCGCCCGCCACGGACCTTCCATGATGGTGGGGGGAAGCGAAGCAGCCTACGCGCGTGTTTCCCCGGTGTTGAACGCCATCGCAGCCCAATACAATGGCGAACCCTGTTGCGCCCGGCTCGGCGATGACGGCGCTGGCCATTTTGTGAAGACCATTCACAATGGCATCGAATATGCCGACATGCAGATGATCGCCGAGATCTACGGCCTCTTGCGCGATGGCTTGGGTTTTGGCGCAAAGAAGATCGGGGGCATTTTCGCGCGCTGGAACACGGGCCGTCTCAATTCTTACCTGATTGAGGTGACAGCAGCAGTCCTGGCTGCCGACGATGCCAAGACGAGCCAGCCGGTCGTCGATATCATTCTCGACAGCGCCGGCCAGCGAGGCACCGGCCGCTGGGCCGTTATTGAAGCGCAGCACATGGGCGTTCCCGCGACCGCCATTGAGGCCGCGGTTGCCGCGCGTAGCCTCTCGGCCATGAAGATCGAACGCGAGCATGCCGCCGTGACCTACGGCACATCGGTTACCAGGCTTTCGCCTTCGGACGAGAGGGCCTTCGTCAACCAGCTTGAACTGGCCCTCTACGCCGGAAAGATCGCGGCCTACGCCCAGGGCTTCGCCGTCATGGAACAGGCTTCTGCGCAATTCCGCTGGAACCTGCCCTTGGCGACGATCGCCCGCATCTGGCGGGCCGGCTGCATCATCCGCTCCCAGTTTCTCGACAAGATCGCGACAGCCTTCATTGCCTCGAAGGGCCAGGGAAACCTCCTGATGGCGCCCGATTTCGCGGCCATGATGGCGGAGACCGATGATGCCCTTCGCCTCGTGGTGGCCGAAGCGGCGCGCGCGGCCTCTCCGGTGCCCGCGCTGTCATCGGCACTCGCCTATTTCGACAGCTACCGCCAAAGCCGGGGCACCGCCAATTTGATCCAGGCCCAGCGCGATTACTTCGGCGCCCACGGCTTCGAGCGCATCGACGAGAAGGGCATGCACCACGGCCCCTGGTATCGCCCGGTGTGAAGCGAACTGCCGTTGACGAGTGGCCTGTTTTCCCCTTTGATCCGTTCGGGATTATTCCTTCCAAGAGGTTTTCATGAAATCGCGCGCCGCCGTGGCTTTTGAGGCGGGCAAACCGCTGGAGATTGTCGAAGTCGATCTGGAGGGGCCAAAGCAGGGCGAAGTTCTGGTCGAGATCAAGGCGACCGGCATCTGCCACACGGACGAATTCACAATTTCAGGCGCCGATCCTGAGGGGTTGTTCCCGGCCATCATGGGCCATGAGGGGGCAGGGGTCGTGCTCGAATTGGGGTCGGGTGTCACATCGCTCAAGAAGGGCGACCACGTCATTCCGCTCTACACGCCCGAATGCCGCGAATGCGATTATTGCCTCAATCCCAAGACCAATCTCTGCCAGAAAATCCGGCTGACCCAGGGCAAGGGCATGATGCCCGACGGCACCTCGCGCTTCTCTTACAAGGGCAAGATGGTGCACCACTATATGGGCTGCTCCACCTTTTCCAATTACACGGTGCTCCCGGAAATAGCGCTTGCCAAGGTGCGCGATGACGCGCCCTTCGACAAGATCTGCTACATCGGCTGCGGCGTCACCACAGGTGTAGGCGCTGTCATCAACACCGCCAAGGTGGAAGAGGGTGCCAACTGCATCGTCTTCGGCCTCGGCGGCATCGGCCTTAACGTCATCCAGGGGCTGCGCCTCGCAGGCGCCGGCATGATCGTTGGCGTCGATCTCAACCCCGGCCGCGAGACCTGGGGCCGCCGCTTTGGCATGACGCATTTCGTCAATCCATCGAAAGTCGATGGCGATCTTGTCGCCCACCTCGTCAACCTCACCAGTGGCGGGGCCGATTACACCTTCGAATGCATCGGCAATGTGAAGGTGATGCGGATGGCGCTCGAGGCCTGCCACAAGGGCTGGGGCCAGTCGATCATCATCGGCGTTGCCGGTGCGGGGCAGGAGATCGCAACGCGACCCTTCCAGCTGGTCACCGGCCGCGTCTGGAAGGGCACCGCTTTCGGCGGCGCCCGGGGCCGCACCGATGTTCCAAAGATCGTCGACTGGTATATGAACGGCAAGATCGAGATCGATCCGATGATCACGCACATCCTGCCGCTCGACAAGATCAACGACGCCTTCGATCTCATGCATCGGGGCGAGTCGATTAGAAGTGTAGTAGTGTATTAGAAATAAACAGGAGGGAAACTTATGGCGAAAACTGCCAAGAAGACAGGATCGAAATCGAAGACGTCGAAGACGAAACCCATCTCGCTCCACCCTTTGCTCGACAAGGGCATGTTGGGCAAAGCGAAGAAGAATTTCGGCGGCAGCACCCTCACCTGCAAATGCACGGAGGATCAAGTCGTCGTCAGCATCGCGGGCCAAAGCGCCCACAATCATGCCTGCGGCTGCACCAAGTGCTGGAAACCGCAGGGTGCAACTTTCTCAATCGTGGCCGTGGTTCCCCGCGACAAGCTGACGGTTGAGGAACATGAAGAAAAACTGGAGGTCGTGGATTCCAAAGCCACCATCCAGCGCTATGCCTGCAAAGGCTGCGGCGTGCACATGTATGGCCGCATCGAAAATGAGAAGCATGGTTTCCATGGGCTCGACTTCATCCATACCGAGCTGTCCAGGGATAAGGGGTGGTCGCCGCCGGAATTTGCCGCTTTCGTTTCCTCGATCATCGAGACCGGCTTCGATCCCTCGCAGATGAATGCAGTGCGCTCGCGGCTCAAGAAATTGGGCCTACAGCCCTACGATTGCCTGTCGCCGCCACTCATGGATTATCTCGCGACCCATGCGGCAAAACAGTCGGGCAAGCTCAGCGCCTGACGTAAAAACCAAAGGCCGGCGGGCGCGCTCCTGCCGGCCTGCTCCGGAAAGCTTTTTTGAATGCTCCAATTTCTTGAGATCAAAGATTTGCAGGCGATGGCCAAGCGGCGCGTGCCGCGCATGTTCTACGATTACGCGGACTCAGGCGCGTATACCGGCAGCACATACCGCGCCAATGAAGCGGATTTCGCCAAGATCCTGCTGCGGCAACGGGTGGCGGTCGATATCTCGGACCGCTCGCTGAAAACCGAGATGATTGGGACGCCAGTTAATATGCCCGTAGCTCTCTCTCCCACGGGCATCACCGGCATGCAGCATGCCGATGGCGAAATCCTCGCGGCACGGGCGGCGTTAAAGGAAGGCGTTCCTTTCACGCTCTCGACCATGAGCGTGTGCTCCATCGAGGATGTGGCGGAAGCAACCGGCAAGCCATTCTGGTTCCAGCTCTATGTGATGCGCGACCGCAGCTTCACCGAGAAACTGATCGACCGCGCCAAGGCGGCCAACTGTTCAGCACTCGTCTTGACCCTTGATCTGCAGATCATCGCCCAGCGCCACAAGGACATCCGCAACGCCCTTTCGACTCCGCCCACGCTGACGCTCGGCAATATTCTGGATATGGCCCTGAAGCCGCGCTGGTGCATGGCCATGATGCGCACCAAGCGGCGCACCTTCCGCAATATCGTGGGCCACGCCACGGGTGTAGGCGATGTCTCCTCGCTCGCCGCCTGGACGCACGAACAATTTGATCCCCGCCTAAGCTGGGCCGATGTCGAGTGGATCAAGAAACGCTGGGGCGGCAAGCTGATCCTCAAGGGCATCCTCGATCCCGAGGACGCGCGGAGTGCGGTGGGCACGGGTGCCGACGCCATCATCGTTTCCAACCATGGCGGCCGCCAGCTCGACGGCGCGGCGTCCACCATCAGCATGCTGCCGAAGATCGTCGATGCAGTGGGCGACAAGATTGAAATTCATCTCGATAGCGGCATCCGCTCCGGACAGGATGTCTTGAAGGCGCTCTGCCTCGGCGCCAAGGGCACCTTCATCGGCCGCGCCTTCCTCTACGGCCTCGGCGCCATGGGTGAAGCCGGCGTGACGCTCGCCTTGCAGATCATCGCCAAGGAACTCGACATCACCATGGCGCTCTGCGGCGAGCGCGACGTAAAAAACCTCGGCCGCCATAATATACTTAACATCCAAGAGATCATTTAAAGTTCCGTCATCAAAATTCCGTCATCCCGGCGAAAGCCAGGACCCATCTTTCAGCGTGAAGACTCGTTGAATCTCTACTTGTCTGCCGTGGGTCCCGGCTTTCGCCGGGATGACGGATCAGTGAACCCTCATTGCTTGTATTGCCGGATAGATTCGCGTGTAACGGGCGTATTGCGCGTTGTAGGCATCGCTCGCCTCCGTATCTGGCTTGATCGTTTTCGCAATCCGCGGCGGGGTGCATACGTCTTTGTACGAGGCGCCCGTTGCGGCAATTAGCCCAAGTCGCGCCGCGCCGAAGGCTCCGCCGAAATCGCCATCGGCGGGGACATCGACCGGCAGTCCCAACACCGTTGCGATAATCTTCAGCCACAGCTCCGAGCGCGAGCCGCCGCCCACGGCGGTGACGCGCTCGATCAAGGTGCCCGCCGCCTTTAATGCTTCAAGACTATCGCGAAAGGCAAAGGCAACGCCATCCAGCACCGCCTGGGTGAGGCCCTTCGCATCGGTCTCATGGCCGATGCCCATGAACACCCCGCGCACCTGTGCATCCGCAACGGGCGTCCGCTCGCCCGAGAGATAAGGCAGGAACAAAACAGGAGAGGGAGCGAGCAGTTTGTTACCAAGCGCTGTGGTGAGCTTTGGCGCGGGCGTCCGCAACACGCCCGCCAGCCATTCAAGGCTTGCCGCCGCTGAGAGAATGACGCCCATTTGATGCCACGTATCCGGCACCGCGTGGCAGAAGGCATGCACCGCGCGCGCCGCGTTGGGGCGAAACCTGTCGTTCGACACGAACATCACACCTGAAGTGCCGATCGATACGAAGGCAGCACCCGGTGTCACGGCGCCGATGCCGCAGGCCGCCGCTGCATTATCTCCCCCGCCCCCCGCAACCACGGGCCGTTTTGCCATGCCCCAATTTTTGGCAACTGTAGGCATGAGTTGCCCTGTGGCGTCTGTGCCCTCGAACAATGCTGGCATCTGCTCGCGTCGCATTCCTCCAGCTGTCAGCAGCTGGTCCGACCAAGCGCGCTTTTCGACGTCGAGCCAGAACGTGCCGGAGGAATCCGACATGTCGGACGCATATTCCCCCGTCATGCGAAAGCGCACATAGTCCTTGGGCAAGAGCACCTTCGCCACTTTATCAAAGATGCGCGGCTCATGCTTGTTGACCCACACGAGCTTGGGGGAGGTGTAACCGGCAAGTGGAATATTGCCCGCGATCTGCCGCGCCTGAGGTTCGCGAGTCTCGATATCGCGGCATTCCTCGAAGGCGCGCGCATCGTTCCACAGGATGGCGGGGCGCAATGTTTTCCCCGCACTGTCCAGAAGAGTCGCGCCATGCTGCTGGCCCGATAAGCCTATTCCCTCGACGGCGGCAACGGCCTTGGGTTTCGCTTTCGCCAACGATTTCACAACCGCGTTGCAGGCTTTCCACCAATCTTCCGGCGCCTGCTCGGACCAGCCCGGATGCGGCCGCGATACTCGGAGCGGAGCGCCGGCGATTGCGATGATTTTTTGTGTTGCATCGATGAGCACGCCTTTAACGGATGAAGTTCCGATATCAAGGCCGAGATACATCGCTACGCCCCGTTATAGACCCGCTCGCGCAAACGGGCTTCGAGCTCGTAAGCCGCAGGTCCCAGCGCGTCGCTGCCGGGAGGATCGGGGAGAAAGCGGCGAATGTCTTTCACCAGATTTTCGAGTTTGGCGGGAGCCGGGCGATTGGTCACTCGCAGCGCCTGCGCTGCGATGAACGCAAGACTGGCGAGAGCCGCCTCAAGAAGCGCTCCGGTCTTCTCCTGCTTCTTCCAGGCGAGGAACACCGGCGAGGCGACATCGTTCTGGCCGAAACCGCCCGACTCGGAGCCGGGCAGCAATGTCGCCCCTGCATAGACGCGCGCTTCCTCCTCATAGCCGGTGATCGCCATGGGCAGGCAGCCCAGATACGCTTCCGTATTCCCGACATTCAATTGACCCGGCAGCAGCGACACATCGCCGTCCAGCAGCTTGGCCGAAAAGCGCTCCGCGATGGTGATGAGATTGACGGTCGCCGCCGTCACCGCATCCATCGCCATCACCGCATGGGGATTGTGATAACCGCCCGTGCTAATGATCTGTCCGAGCGGATGCTCCCCGTCCGACTCCAGCATAACGGGATTGTCGGTCACCGCGACCAACGATTCCTCCGAGACTTCAGCGGCGAGGCGTTCGGCACGCCTGGCCTGGCCCAGCATGCGCGGCATTATGCGGAAGCTCACCGGCGCCTGATAGGGCCGCCGCTCTCCGCCGTGGCCTTGGCCGATGGCTTCGCGCAATTGCGCGAGCGCCCAGGCGTCGTGCGGATTGTTCCAGAGCTCGCCCAACTCCGCTGCGAAATGGCTAAGCGGTGCATTGAAAGCCTCCGCCGCGAGAGCAAACACCTCCACCGCAACATCCAACCGCGCGCGTGCCGCCAGCGCTGTATCTGAAACAAGCGCGGCGGCCGAAGGCGATCCATTGACGAGGGAGAGCACGTCCTTTTCCGCAACCGGCGCTTCCGCCGCAAGCGCGCGGAAGGCGTGGCCGAGGGAAAGAATTTCGCCAGCCCCGCCCTGTCCACGCGCCGGTATCTTCGGCAAAGGCCGTCCATCCAGCATGGCGGCGACCGCGAGCGCCACATCCGGGGTTATCGCCGCATGGCCATCGATGAAATTAGCGAGCCTTGCAAAAATGATGGCGCGCGCCACGCGCTCCGGAACAAGATCGCCCCAGGATGCGGCGGCGGGTATGGGAGGACGTTTCGCGTGGAGCTTGCGGTCCTCGGGCGAGAGCCGCTTCTTGGCATGCTGGCCGTAACCACTGGTGACGCCATAGACCGTGATGCTGGGATCTTCGATGAGGGTCATGAAGCGCTGGCGCTCTTCACCCATGCGTTTCACCGCGGAGGGAGAAAATTCGACGCGCTCGCCTTTCCAGGCCACACGGCGCAAAGCTTCAAGTGTCAGATCATTGCGGGACGCGAGCGTGACGGTCATGACGCCTCTGGAAAATGCCCGTTACCTATAGACGAGGCTTGTGCCGATCTTCAACTGCGCCGCCTTTTCGAGAAGAAGCGCGCCCAAGGCGATGTCGCTGGTGGCAAGTCCCCGGTGCCAGAACAGGATTGTCTCATCATCCGACTCGCGCCCGGGCTTCGCGCCCGCGCAGATTTCGCCGATCTCCGCATGCACGGTATCCGGCGAAACCTTGCCGGCATTGATATGAGGCCGGAGCGCGCCGAAGGGGCCAGCCAGCATCTGTCCCCGGTCATCGACCACGATCTTGTCCATGCGGTCGGTGAGGTCGAGCTCAAGCGCGCTCATGGTGCCATAGGGGATGATAAGAGCGCCCGGTTTCACCCATGATGATTTGAGCAGCGGCGTTGGCGCGTCGAGACGCGAGGCTTCCACCAGAATATCCGCATCGGCGAAGCAGCTTTCCCAATCCTCAGTGGCGGTGACGGTCTTGCCAAGGTCCGCCGAAAGGCGCTGAGCGAAAGCATTGCGGCTTTCCGGCCGCCGCGAATGGACGCGAATTTCGGCGAAATCAAACAGACGGTCGAGCAGCCGGACGTTCCAGTAAGATGTGCCGCGCGCCCCCACATGTCCAAGGATGCGCGGGCTTCGCGGCGCCAGATGCTTGGCGCCGATGGCGGTAAGCGCGCCCGTGCGCCACTCGGTGATCGAGGTCGCGTCGATAATGGCGCGGGGCATGCCCGTGCGCGGATCGAAAAGATTGAGGATCGCCATCTCCGACGGCAGTCCGGACTTATAATTGTCGTGGAAATCCCCGACGACCTTCACCCCGGCAAGATCGAGCGGCGCCACATAGCCGCGCAGGATATTGAAGTGACCGTTGAACTTCTCATTGGGAATGAGATGCGAGCGCGGCTCGATCACCGTCTCCCCCCGCCCTGCCGCCACCAGCCCCTGTTCCACCGCGGCCAGAATTTCACTGTCCGTAAGCGCGATCCTGTCGATATCCCGGTCATTGAGATAGGTAATGTTGATAGCCGTCATTTATCGCCATTTATTTAAGGGAGACTAGGCTGGAGGAATTCGCGCGAGTATTGCCATGGCGGCGGCGGGATTGCGAGTCTTGAAACCGCTGATCACATAGAGAAAAACCTCGCGGGCCGTTTCATTTGTCCATTGCAGAACTTGATCCGCCCATTTTCGCAGATCGGCTTCCGCATAACCCGATGATTCGCTTTCGACAGTTCCCATGATGCGCGCGTAGATGAAAGGTGCCGTGCTTTCGCTGATCCGCGGGTGAGGGGAATCCACCGCCATCACAATCGCCACGCCATATTGCCGCGCGAGTGCGATAAAGTCGGGCGTGTTGAAACTTTCATGCCGGACTTCGAGCGCGTGCCGGATTGCCGTGCCATCCAACGTCTTTGGCAGCAGCTTCAGGAAGTCTTCCAAATCCCCAGCCTCGAATTTCTTGGTTGGCAGGAATTGCCAGTTGATGGGACCAAGCTTTTCCTTGAGCTCCATCACCCCACTCGTGAAGAAGCGCTCGATGGAAGCGCCGGCTTCGGCGAGCACGCGCCGGTTCGTTGCAAAGCGCGGACCCTTCACCGCGAATACGAAACCCTCCGGCGTCTCCTCGCGCCATTTGGCAAAACTCTCCGGCTTCTGCGAGCCGTAATAGGTGCCGTTGATCTCAATCGAAGTCAGCTTGCGGCTGGCATATTCCAGTTCCCGGCGCTGGGCGAGCCCCGGCGGATAAAAGCTTCCGCGCCAAGGTTCGTAAACCCATCCTCCAATGCCGATATGAATGTGAGATCGGCGCGTCAATTACTGAACTGCTGCCGCCGGCTGCGCCTCATGCGGTGACCATGGCATGGCGAGATCGAACTCAAGCCCGTCCTGCTCGAACTGGATTTTCATGGAAACCCCGGCCTGTCCGTCGAACAGGCGCTCCATAAGAATCGAGCCAAAACCCTGACGGATCGGCTGCTGTACTGGCGGCCCGCCCCGTTCCCGCCACTTCAAGGTCAAGATGCGTTCGCCGTCATCGCTGTCCGCGAGCGACCAGTCGACCGCCAGACGCCCTGCGGGAACTGAGAGCGATCCGTATTTCGCGGCATTCGTCGTCAGCTCATGAAAGGCCATGCCGAGCGACAATGCCGTCTGCGAGGGCAGATCGATCGACGGTCCCCGGAAAACCACGCGCTCCCCGATGCCGTCATCGAATCCGCTGATCTCGCTCGTCAGGATGTCGAGAAGCCCGATTCGGCTCCATTTGTGCGAAACGAGGAGCGTGTGCGTCTTGCTGAGCGACACGATGCGGCTGTTGAAGGCATTGCAAAAGGTCTCAACATCCGTTGCCGTCCGCCTGGTCAGGCTGGCAATGGCCTTGACGGTCGCCAGCGTATTTTTCACGCGGTGATGCAATTCCTGCAGCATGATCTCCTGCTGCTCTTCGGCGAGTTTGTGTTCCGAGATATCCATGACCACGCCGACAAGGCGCGTCGGCCGGCCGCTCGCGTCGAATTCAGGTTTCGCTCTCGCGTCGCACCACACCAGCGAGCCATCCGCACCGGCGATCCGGTACACGTGATGATAGGGCTCTCCCGCTTCCCGCGAGCGCCGAAGCTCCGCTTCCGTTGCAGCAAGGTCGCCGGGATGAACGGCGGCCAGCATCTGTTCCAGCGTTGCATCGCCATCGCCAGGGTTAAAGCCAAGCAGCCGGAAATGCTCCTTCGACCATCCGACCTTGCCCGTCTCGAAGTTCCAGTCCCACGTCGCCAGCTGCGCCACATCGACCGCCATCTTCAACCTGGCACTCGACACTTCAAGCTCGGCCGTGCGCTCGTCGACGCGCCGCTCCAGCTCTTCGTTGAGCTTCTCCAGCTCCTGCGTCTTGCGGTAAAGCTCCGCGAAAACCTTGACCTTGGCGCGCAGCAATTCGGGAACCACCGGCACCGGAACGTAATCGACAGCACCCAGATGATAGCCGCGCAGCCGGTCGGCATCCGCCATCTGCACGGCTGAAACGAAAATGATCGCCGTCTTCTTGAAGCGCGGATGCTCGCGGATCATCTCGGCAAGCTGGAACCCGTCGAGATCGGGCATGACGACGTCGATCAGAATGACCGCGACTTCATTCTTGAGCAGCTGCTCCAGCGCTTCGCGCGCATTGTTGGCGCGGATCAGCTCCTCGCCAAGTTCGCTCAGCACCGTTTCGTAGCTGAGCAGCTTCGCCGGTTGATCGTCGACCAGAAGTATCTTTACCGGCGCCGCCGTCTGCATGTCGGTCAACCTTCTCCCTCCCCCTTGTGGGGGCGAGCTCTTGCGAGCGCCGCGAAGCGGCCGGCCCGGGTAGGGGTGGGGGTCGGGTGGTCTAACAGAAAATTCGTCTGGAAATTTGTTTGATAGGCCGGAGCAACCCCCACCCTGAATCCCTCCCCACAAGGGGGAGGGAGAATAAGTGCAAAATGTGTGAGTCGATGCAAGGAACTACCTTACCGGTGCAGCCACATGCGGAGCGCCGACAACAATTGTTCAGTGTTGACGGGCTTCGCAAGATAATCGGAAGCACCCGCTTCGAGGCACTTCTCGCGGTCGCCCTTCATGGCTTTCGCCGTCAGCGCGATGATCGGCAGGCGGCGGAACGAAGCATCGCTCCTCACCGCATGGATCGTCTGATAGCCATCCATCTCCGGCATCATGATATCCATGAGCACGATGGCGAGATCGGGCGTTGCTTCGATGAGCTCGATCGCCTCTTTGCCTGTCGTGGCGGTCAGCACCTGCATGCCGCGCCGTTCCAGCACGCTGCCGAGCGCGAACAGGTTGCGGGCGTCATCGTCCACGAGCAGCACGGTGCGCCCGATCAGATCGTCGTCCGAGCTATAGAGCCGCTCGATCATGTTCTGCTTCTCGGGCGGCAGATCGCCGATCACCCGGTGCAGGAACAGCGCCGTTTCATCGAGCAGCCGGTCGGGCGATTCAACGCCCTTCACCACGATGCTCCGCGCCAGCGCATGAAGCTGCGCGTCCTCTTCCGCCGAAAGCTCCCGGCCGGTGAACACCACTACAGGGATGTCGGCCAGTTCCTCATGTTTGGATAGTTCCTGGAGCACTTCGAAGCCCGACATGTCGGGAAGCCTGAGGTCGAGCACGATGCAATCGGCTGGCGCCGCGCGCAGCTTGTCGAAAGCGGCCGCTCCCGTCGATGCCGTATCGATTTCGATATCGTCGTGCGCCAGCAACTCGGTGATCCCCAGCTGCTCGGCCGGATTATCCTCGACGATAAGCAGGCGTTTGCGCCGCGGCTCTGCATAGGTCTTGATGCGCGCCAGCGCCGCGCCGATGCCGTCGCTTGAGGCAGGCTTGGTCATGAACGAGAAAGCGCCGCGCGCCAGGCCATGCTGACGGTCCTCGTCGAGAGTGATCATCTGCACCGGAATGTGCCGCGTGGCCGAGGCCTTCTTCAGCTGGCTCAACACCGACCAGCCGAGCATGTCGGGCAGGAACACATCGAGCGAGATGGCCGATGGCAGATACTCCTGCGCGAGCTGGATGCCGTCCGCG
>JBGTJO010000078.1:0-14028 GCA_041745135.1 Aestuariivirga sp.
CACCTTTCTCGGCGGCAGTTTTTATTCGATCAACATGCTGCCACCCTTCTGGCAGACCGTCAGCCTCTTCAATCCGGTGGTTTATCTGGTGAGCGGCTTCCGCTGGAGCTTTTATGGCCACTCGGATGTGGGCATCGGCCTTTCCCTGCTGGCGATCGCCGGCTTTCTGATCGCCTGCCTCGCCATTGTCGCGTGGATATTCAGGACCGGTTACCGGCTGAAGAACTAGGGGGATGGTACAGCTGCCCCGGCTCGAACGGGGGACCCCTAGATCCACAATCTAGTGCTCTAACCAACTGAGCTACAGCTGCATCCGTGGAGCTTTTACTAATCGCAAGCGTCCGTGAATTCAAGACAGCAAAAAGGCCCGCAAGCGAGCGCGGGCCTTTCATCAGAGAGTAAAAATCAAGCGGCGAAGGATTTAGACGCTTCGCCGAAGGACTTGGTGAAACCCTCCTGAACGGGCTTCAGGGTTTCCTTGGCAAGGGCCATGTTGAGCTCGCCGAGCTCGGTCGCCTGACGCTGCAGAGCCTGGGTTTGCTCGCGGGCGAAATCCTGCTGGAGAGCAAAAAATTCCGCAGGCTCCTTCACCGCGAAGAGCTTGCGGGCAAAGGCGAAGCCGGCATTCAAGTTGATCTGAGTGATCTCCATCGCCTTCATCTGAATGTCGGCGAAGCGGAACTTGTAGGCGTTGGCCGCGGCATCAAAAACCTGGGCATTGCTGTGGGCCATGTCGTTGGCCTTCTCGAAGGCCGCCTGGGCCTGGTCCACGGATTTCTGCGCGTAGGCATTGGCATCGGCGGGAATTTCGGTGTTCATTTCGGTCCTGGCTTTCTTGTTGTTCGACATGTGAGTCTCCTGATTGCCGTGTCTGATCCGTCATATAGTAACCCTTATGGTGCAATGCAACATAAATCTCGCACTGCACCATAAACCATATTTTTCAAAGGGTTAATGAAAGGTGGACGAAATCGGGAGAATTCGTCTAATTTGCCGGCAACGACGGTGGAGAGTCTCCGGTGACCGGTGCGCCCAGCCCAACGCTGGAACATTTACGCGAAGCCGCGGAAGCAGCATGGCTATGGGATGGGCAGCGCTCGCGCATCGTGTGGGCAAACCAGGCGGCAATCGCCTATTTTGGCGGGCAATCGCTCTTCGACCTGATCGACCGCCCTTTCGACATGCAGGAGCCCGGCGTGGAACAACTGGCCGGCCTGTGGCACTCGCTCCGGCAGGGGGAAGTCCAGCTTTGCCTTCTGCATTTCCCATCGCTTGGAGCCCAAGCTCCACTCACCTGTAAATGCACAGTGCATGCTTTGACCGATGGCCGGGCCGGCCTTCTGGTGACGGCCACGGGCACCGTTGCTGCGGAGGCGGACGCGCTGCAAACGGACCTTGCCGGGGCCTTTGATCTGTTGCCGACACCCGCCGCACTGATCGGCACGAACGGCGGCCTTCGCCACCTCAACAAAGCGGCCCTGCAGCTGCTTGTCCCTGCCCAGCGCGGCAACCTCGGAGCACTTTTGGGCGATGATGCTTCGGCGCAGGACATTCTAACCCGCCTCGATCAAGCCGGCACAATAAGCCTGATCCGCTCCGTCGCATTCGCCATCGGCCATCGCGATCTCCGGATCACGGCGCGAAAGCTCACCGGCAGTAACCATGCCCTGCTCCTGCTCGACGACATCACCGAGCGCCGCGCCCTTGAGACGCAACTTGCGGTGAATCCGGTTCGCACCGTGCCCAGGCCTGCAATCGCGCCAGCCGATGCCGATGCTCCCGACCGGGCAAGTCAAGAAACCGCGGTATCGCCAAAACCGGAACCGGCGACCAAGACTGCGCCCCAGCCCCGCCGCAAGCTCTCGCATATTCCCGACATCGTCCGCAACCACATCGACCGGCTGCCGGAACCTGTCCTGATCGCGAAGGAGGGCGGCCTTCTTTATGCCAACCCTGCCGCCTGCCAACTCCTCGGCCATGCGAGCGCTGAAGATGCGCTCAACGATCAGCTGTTGAACGAGCGCTTTGGAACGCTCGACAAAACTTTGCCCGCCACGGATATCAAGGTTTCAAGCGGTGCATCCATCAGACTGATCGCGCATATGAGCCTTCTTCCGTGGCTCAATGGCCCAGCCCGCCAGTTCCTGCTGGAGCCGGCGGCGGCGCAAGCACCGCCCGCGCGCGTGAGGGAATCCGCGCCCGAATCCGTTATTGCAGCGCCCCCACAAGAGGTTGCTTCATCAGCCGAGGCGCCGTTGCCGGAAGCCGACCAGGAGCTCCGCGCCATTCTCGACACCGCCGCCGATGGCATCATCACGCTCGATGCTCAATTGCGCATCCACACTTTCAGCGCGGGTGCCGAAGCGATCTTCGGCTATCGGATCGCGGAGGTCGCGGGCAAACCCTTCGCCGATCTCATCGCCGCTGAAAGCCGGAAAGTGCTGCGGGAATATTTAGCGGCACTCCAGGGGCCCGGCCTCGCCAGCCTGTTCAACGACGGCCGCGAGGTCACCGCCATCGTCAAGCAAGGCGGCACGGTTCCCCTCTTCTTGACACTCGGCAAGCTGCAGGCCGTCAAATCCCAGGCGGCGTTCTGTGCCGTAGTGCGCGATATCACGCAATGGAAGAAGACTGAAACAGAGCTCCGCCAGGCCAAGGAAACCGCGGAGGCCACAAGCCGCCAGAAATCGGAATTCCTGGCCCGCATCAGCCATGAATTGAGAACGCCCCTCAACGCCATCATGGGCTTTTCGGAAGTGATGCGCCTGCAGCGCTTCGGGCGTATCGAGAACGAAAAATACCGGGGCTATGTCAACGACATTCATGCATCGGGCGGCCATCTCCTGTCGCTCATCAACGACCTCCTCGATCTGTCCAAGGTGGAAGCGGGCAAGCTTGAACTGAACTTCACCTCGGTTAATCTCGACGATGTGACCGAGCACGCCATGAAGATGCTGCAAGAGCAGGCGACGTCCGCCCGCGTGGTGTTGCGAAAGGCGCTGCCGCCGGAGCTTCCGAATGTGGTGGCCGATCTCCGTTCCATGCGCCAGATCATGCTCAATCTCCTGTCGAACGCGGTGAAATTCACCGATCCCGGCGGTCAGGTTATCGTATCGGCGCAGGTGACACCTGCGGGCGAACTGAAATTGCGGGTGAAGGATACGGGGATCGGCATGGACGCGGAGCAATTGCGCGAGGCACTCGAACCCTTCCGCCGTGTCACGACGGAAGGACGCGATGCCCAGGGCACCGGCTTGGGCCTGCCACTCACTAAGGCTTTGGCCGAAGCCAACCGCGCGCAATTCTCAATCAGCAGCGAGCCCCGCAAGGGCACGCTCGCCGAAATCACCTTCCCCACAACCCGTGTCCTGGCTGAATAATTCCCTTCTCCCAAGGGGAGAAGGAGGGGCCCATCGCGCCAGCGATGGGAGGATGAGGGGATACGGTGCTTAACGTTAGACGCCGTAACCTCTCACCCTCCCAAGCTTCGCTCGGACCCCTCCCTCTCCCTATGGGAGAGGGGAGAAACTCTCGCCCCGCGAGCGAGCGCTGGCTGCAAGCAGCCGCCGTCATCATCGGCCTGGCGCTGGCGCTTCCCATCGTCACAATCGCGGTGCTGGCGCTCACACCCAGCGAGAATATCTGGCCCCATCTGCTGTCCACCGTGCTGCCCGGCTATGTCTGGCGCACCCTGGCGCTGTTGGTAGGTGTTGGCACCATCACCTTCGTCATCGGCACGGCGGTCGCATGGCTCGTCACCATGTGCAGCTTTCCCCTGCGCCGGCTGTTCCAATGGGCCTCGCTGGTGCCCCTGGCGGCGCCGGGTTACATCGTGGCTTACACCTATGTCGATTTCCTGAGCTATGCCGGCCCGCTGCAGACCTGGACTCGCGGCGTCTTCGGCTGGACAACGCCTTCCGATTACTGGTTTCCGGAAATCCGCTCGCTGTCGGGCGCCATCTTCGTCCTGTCGATGGTGCTCTATCCTTACGTGTTCCTCACCGCGCGGGCGAGCTTCATCCGCCAGCCCATGACGCAAATCGAGGTGGCCCGCGCACTTGGCCAAACGCCATGGGGCGCATTCCGCAATGTGGCGCTGCCGATGGCGCGGCCTGCCATCGCGGTCGGCGTCAGCCTCGCCTTGATGGAATGTTTGAACGACATCGGCGCCGTAAATTTTTTTGGCGTGCGCACGCTCTCGCTCGGCATCTACACAACATGGCTGGGGCAGGGAAATCTCGGGGGTGCGGCGCAAATCTCCGCCGTCATGCTGGTGTTCGTATTCGCGCTGCTGTGGATCGAGCGGGCCGCCCGGCGGCAACAGGCCTTCATCACGCCGTCGCCCCGCACCCATGGCAACCGCCGCGTCAAGCTCAAGGGCTGGCGCGGCTGGATGGCCTTTGGCGTTTGCGCACTGCCGATCTTTCTCGGCTTCGTACTTCCCGGGCTCGTGCTGATAAACTACGCGGTCGATCGCTTCGGCGATGCGGCCAGTGTCGCCTATGTCAAGGCGGCGTGGCATTCGCTCGTCCTCGCCGGCACCGCCGCCGTCGCCGCCGTCACGCTCGGCGTCATCCTCGCCTATGCCAACCGCATCGTCGACAGCCGCCCGACCCGGCAGATCATCCGCCTCGCCAGTGCGGGCTATGCCATTCCAGGCACAGTGCTCGGCATCGGCGTGTTGATCCCTCTGGCATTGCTGGACAACAGCTTAGACGATCTGATGCGCCGGCAGTTCGGCATTTCGACAGGGCTCCTCCTTTCAGGAACCATCGCCGCCGTCACCTATGCCTATGTGGTGCGCTTTCTCGCCATCTCGCTCGGCACCGTGGAGAGCGGACTTGAGAAAGTCACTCCCAATCTCGCCGCCGTGGCGCGCACCCTGGGACGGGGTCCAATCGCCGCCTTCCGCGAAGTCCATTTGCCGCTGCTCCGGCCGGCCCTCGTCTCCGCAGCGCTCCTGGTTTTTGTGGACTGCATGAAGGAACTCCCGGCAACGCTGATCCTCCGGCCCTTCGATTTCGAAACACTGGCAACGATGGTGTTCACGCTCGCCTCCCTCGACCAGCTCGAAGAAAGCGCGCTGCCAGCCCTCACCATCGTCGCCGCCGGCCTGCTGCCGGTCATTCTCCTGTCGCGCACCTTGCGCGATCCGAAGCTTACAAGCTGATCCGCCAAAGGGCCCTCATCCGCCCTATCGGGCACCTTCTCCCATGCCTTGCGGCACGGGAGAAGGCATAACATTGATGTGCCTTCTCCCGTCCGAAGGATGGGAGAAGGTGCCCGGAGGGCGGATGAGTGCCCTTTAGTTCCGCAACTCCGGCAAATCGCGGTACAGCTCCAGCGCCTCGGGATTGGCCAGCGCCTCCCTGTTCTTTACCTCGCTGCCGTGGACCACGTCGCGCACGGCGATCTCGGTGATCTTGCCGGACTTGGTGCGGGGAATATCGCCAACAGCGATAATCTTCGCGGGCACATGGCGGGGAGAGGCGCCGTCGCGGATCTTCTTCCGGATCGCCGCCACAAGTTTTTCATCAAGTGCCGCTCCCGGCTTCAACCGAACAAAAAGCACCACGCGCACATCATTGTCGAAATCCTGTCCGATAGCCAGTGCCTCCAACACCTCTGGCACCTGCTCGACCTCCGCATAGATTTCCGCGGTGCCAATGCGAACACCTCCCGGATTGAGCGTGGCGTCGGAGCGTCCATGAATGACAAAACCCCCATGGGGCGTTACCTCGGCGAAATCGCCGTGGCACCAGACATTTTCGAAGCGGGCGAAGTAGGCGTTGTGGTATTTCGAGCCGGCAGGATCGTTCCAGAACATCACGGGCATGGAGGGGAAAGGCCGTGTACAGACGAGTTCGCCTTTTTCGCCTTTCGCCCGCTCGCCTCGCTCATCATAGACGTCCATGGCCATGCCCAGCATTGGCCCCTGGATTTCGCCGCGCCAGACAGGGGAGAGCGGATTGCCGCCGACAAAGCAGCCGCAGATATCAGTGCCACCGGAGATCGAGGCGAGATGAAGATCGTGTTTCACCGCCCTATAAACAAAGTCGAAGCTCTCGGGGGCGAGAGGCGAGCCGGTCGACAACATGATGCGCAGGCATGGCAGATTGTGCGTATCCTTCGGCTTCCACCCGGTCTTTTTCACCGCATCGATATATTTGGCCGAGGTGCCGAAGATGGTCATCTTCTCCTCCCCGGCGAAATCGAAAAGCGCCCGTTCGCTTGGAAAAAACGGCGAGCCATCGAAGAGCAGCAGGGTCGCCCCCGCCGCCAGCCCCGACACCAGCCAGTTCCACATCATCCAGCCGCAGGTTGAGAAATAGAACAGGCGGTCGCCAGGCCTGGTGTCCGTATTCAACACATGCTCGCTCAAATGCTTGAGCAGAATGCCGCCCGCTCGGTGCACGATGCATTTGGGAACGCCGGTGGTGCCGGAGGAATAGAGGATGTAGAGCGGATGATCGAAAGGCATCTGCGCGAACGTAATCGGCTCCTCGCTGTACGTTTCCGTGAAGCCCGCATAGGTGAAGCCTTTCGGCAAATCCGCCGCCACACTTTCAGCCTCACCAATGTAATCAATCACGACAGCGCGCTCGACGCTGGGCAAAGACCGCAAGACATCGCCAATCTTCCCGGCCATGCGAATGGTCTTGCCAGCATAATAATAGCCATCGCAGGCGATCAGGACGCGAGGCGCAATCTGGCCGAAGCGGTCGAGAATTCCCGCCGCGCCGAAATCGGGCGAACAGGATGACCAGATGGCCCCAAGTGAAGCCGTGGCAAGAAAGCACACGATGCTCTCTGGCATGTTGGGAACAACCGCGCACACCCGGTCGCCCGCCTTGATGCCCGCCGCCGAAAGCGCCCGCTGCATGCGCGCCACGGCGGCGTTAAGCTCGCGCCAGCTCATGGTGCGTCTCACCACGGCTTCGCCGCGGAAGATCAGCGCCGGCGTGTCATCGGATTTCCGCAGGAGGTTTTCCGTATAATTCAACTTCGCATCGGGAAAGAAGCGGGCGTCGCGCATCCTCTCTCCCTCGATCAGAATAGGGCCGCCACGAGCTTCCGCCTTGACCCCGCAGAAATCCCACACTTCGCTCCAGAAATCCTCGGGCCTCCTTACGGAGAATGCGTGGATGTCATCATAGCTCGCGAGGCGGAGATCAAATCGCGTATTGATCCGGTCGATAAAGTGCCGCAGATTTGAATTGGCCTGGCGCTCGGCGCTCGGCGTCCATAGGGGCACTTGGTTCATAATCCGCTTCAATTCCGTCATCGAGGGCGAAGGCCGGGATGACGATTAGTAGTGTCACGAAAGGGCCGCAAGTCCCGGCGAAGTGGGGATGATGATCCGCAAATGGTATCTATGGACGGGGCTGGCTGCCGCCGCTTTCGTGGCGGTTACCGCCTTCTGGCTTTTTCTTTCGACGGGCTGGGCTGTAGCGCTCGTGCAGGAGAAAGCGACGAGAAGCCTTGGCCGCGAGCTTAAGGCCGAAGGCGGAGCCCATGTGGAGTTCTCTCCTGCCCTGGCGCTGCGGCTGGACCGCGTCAGCCTTGCAGGTGCTTCCGCCACGGATGACGCTTTCCTCACAGCCTCCTCGCTCCGCGTTCCCCTGACACTCTCGGGTCTATTCACCCGCAGCCTTGATCTTTCGCAGGTGACGCTTCGCGATGCGGATATCGGCCTGGTCATCGATGAGACGGGGCGCAGCAGCTGGCCTCAAACACCGTCCGCCGAACCAGCCGCCATCCGGCTGCTTCTGGACAATGCGGCGGTCCGTTTCTACGACGGGCGGAGCGGCCAGGCCTTTGCCTTCCGCGAGGCGCAAGGGACGGTGGATATCTCGGCCACCGGTGAACTCAGCCTCAACGGCAGTGCGGCGATCAACGGTCAGCACGCGAAGCTGCAGGCCTATGTGAAGGACGTGGCGCGCGTCTCGGCAACGGGCTCGCCCGTTGAGCTCGTCCTGCAAGCCCCGGCTCTGTCGGCCAATTTCAACGGCAGGCTCGCCACGGCGAACGGCCTCAGCCTTGCTGGAACCGTATCGCTCTCCGGACCTGATTTGCGCCAGGCCTTGCGGTGGGCCGGCGGCGCGCCTGGCGGCACGCTTGGCCTCAAAAGCTTCGCACTCACAGGCGGGCTAGACGCCACGGCCCGCGCATTCGGCGTCGAGGGTGCCGATATCACCGTCGATGGCGTCGCGGGCAAAGGCGACCTCACGTTGGATTTCCGGGGCGACATTCCCAAGCTGCAAGCGGTCATTGTCACGGACGTGATCGATCTTGATAAATATGTTCCAGCCGCGGGCGCGTCGGAAACAGACTGGGGAACGGCGCGGCTCAATTTCTCAGCACTCCGCGGCCTGGACGCCGCCGTCACCCTGGATACGGCGAACCTCATCTATTCGGGCGCGGCGTTCGGTCCATCGAAGATCGCGGCCAATCTTGTGGCTGGCCGCCTCGATACGCGGGTCGTTTCCGGACCTTCGGAGGCCAGCATTTTGCTGGATGGTTCCGGCATGATCGACGAGTTCGCCCTGGTCGTCGCTGGCCGAAACGCCAATGCCACGAGTCTGTTCAGGCCGCTAGCAGGCATTACCTGGCTTGATGGCACAGCGGATTTCAACGCCACGATCTCAGGCACCGGCAAAACCCAGCAAGAAATGATCGCAACCCTCAAGGGCGAAGTCGAGATCGCGCTCACCAATGGTTGGCTCCGCGGCCTCGACATGGGCCTCGGATTGGCCGCCGTGGCCCGTGAAATGCAAAAAGGCTGGCCCGGGGCTGGCCGTGGCGAAACAGCCTTTACCTCGCTCGCCACTTCATTCACCTTGGCCGACGGCATCGCCGCGATCAAGACATTGAAGCTCGAAAGCCCCTCTCTCACCATGACCGGCAGCGGCGAGATCGACCTCCTGCGCCAGGCGCTTGATCTTCGCGTCGATCCAAGGCTCGTTACCGCCGCCTCCCGCGAAACCACGGGGCTTCCCGTCCCCATCATGGTTAAAGGCCCCTGGAGCGCCCCTCGTCTCTATCCCGACATCGCCAATGTGGTTGCCAATCCCAAGGCCGCTTACGAGGCGCTGAAGGGCATGGGGCTGCCCAGCCGATGATCCGCATTCAGCAGGAGCCATTCGAGGCCGGTGCCGAACTGGCGAAGCTCAAAGCCGGCAATGCCAATATCGGCGGCACCGTCATGTTTCTCGGCAGCGTGCGCGAGATTTCCGATGGCAATTCGGTCAGCGCCATGACGCTGGAGCATTATCCCGGCATGACTGAAAAAGCCCTGGAGGAGATCGATGCGGAAGCGCAGCGGCGCTGGCCGCTGGATGCAAGCCTCATCGTCCACCGCTACGGACGCTTGCAGCCCGGCGATGACATCGTTCTGGTGATCACCGCCTCCGCCCACCGGGAAGCGGCCTTCGAAGCCTGCCATTTTCTCATCGACTGGCTCAAGACCAAGGCGCCCTTCTGGAAATTCGAGGAAGGCCCCAGGGGCGCTGAATGGGTGGCGGCGAAAGACAGCGACGACACCGCCGCCCGGCGCTGGAACAGGTGAGTTTCTATCTGCGGCGAGCGCGTCCATTCCACAAGAGCGTTCTGGACGGACTTATTTTCCTCGCTCTCCTCGCCATGATCGTGCTTACCCTGCAGCGCACCGGACTCATTGCGCCGCAAACGGGAAACTTCATCGCCGTCGATGGCGATTCACTCCGGCAAGGGGAGCAGGATTTCCGCCTGCACGGCATCGACGCCGTCGAGCTGCACCAATCCTGTGTCAAGAAGCGCGAGACATACCCATGCGGACAGGAAGCCAAGCGCGCCCTTGACCGGCTGGTGCGCGGCAAAACCCTCAATTGCGTCTCGCTCGAATCGGACCGCTACGGCCGAGGCGTCGTGGAATGCCGTGCCGGTGCAATCGACATCAATTCCGAAATGGTCCGCCTCGGCTGGGCCATCGCCTATACCAGGCACAGCCGTGCCTATCTTAACGAAGAGGCGAACGCGCGCCGCAACAAGCGCGGCCTCTGGCAAGGCGATTTTGAGCCTCCGGAAAAATGGCGGAATCGCAACCGCAACTCCTTATTGCGGAGCGATCCGGATGAATAGAGCTACACGGTGACGCCTACGCCAAATAGATTTTGCTGTTGCGATGAGCCGCTAAATTCGCTGTAGTTTGTGTATGCAGCAAAAGAGCAAATCCGCGGTTCGGGAAGCGGCCCGTGAGGAACCGGTGCTCCGGCAACTCAAGCCGTCGATGGAGGTTCTCGGCATTATCGCCTCCTTTCTAACCAGGGAGCCGCCCTTTTCGGAATTTCGCGCGGGCAAGCTGCTAGCGGCGATCCGCTTTCAGCTTTCCAGCCGGAATCACGTGGCTATGCTGAGCGGCGAAACCTTGATCGGCTATTGCGGCTGGCTTCCCATCACCAAAACCCTTGGTGAGAAATGGATCGCGAACAAGGCGAAGCTGGTTCCCGTGCCCCAGGAGGCGGCGGACGCCGTGGCGCTTACGATTGTATCTTTCACGTCCCGCGAACATCTTCTTCCCATAATCAGGGAATGCCGCCGACTGCAGCCCGATCGCCGGGTGTTCTTCAAAAGGGAAAGAAAGGAAGGGCGCGCCAACAAGAACAGCGTGTTCAATCGCCAGACGAGCTAGCAGCGGTCAGTGTGGAGGAATTTCCACCGTAAGACCCGCGAAAGGCCCATGGAGCAGCACGTTCCCGCTGCCATCCTGATCGTAATCTCCACCCTTATCGATGTCTGAGCGTTTCGCGACAAGATCGCCAAACTGCTGGCCCCTGTAGCCGATGGTCAGCGCCGCACGCTCGCCCACTGCCACCTGCACGCCCGCCATCGCCTCCACATTCCAGATGATTTCCGAATCCGAGAAATCGTTCGGAAAGCTACCAGCGATAGTCTCCAGTTCTTCGTCTACAGACCGATCTCCGAAGAGAACGGAGCCCGACACCGAGCCCACGAACGCAATTTGGTGCGGTTCGGAAACCGGCAACATCAAATCGAGGCCGATGCGGGGGCCGCCGGCAAAAAGCTGATCTTCGTAGGACCCTGTAATGTCGCCGAATTTGTCGTCGGTTTCAAACTGGCGCTCTGTGGAGGAGTAGATTCCCCGCACGCCGCCGAAGACTCTGAGATTCATGCCACCCATATCGTGATCGGGACGATAGCCCAATTCGACGTCGGCAATGCCGATGGTAAGATCTTGCTCGGCCTTGGCCGTTCCTTCTGCATCCGGAAGCGGGAAAGGCAAATCTACATCATAGTCGGCGGAAGATTTGTCCTTGCTCAGCAGAATGGCGCTGAGAGCGACTTTGTAATCCCATCCCGAATCAAAAACCTGGCCAATTGCAAAGCGGAACTGGCCGCCGTCGTCTCCGGGCCTCAGCGAGTCGAGATCGCCGAGCTTTGCATCATCGTTATCGTAATCGGCGTTGGTCGGGCTGTCGTCGAAAAGATATCCGCCTTCGAACGTGATGTACGTTGTTGGCCCAAGCGAAGGGCCTTGGAGATCGGCGTCAGCCGCATGCAAATTTGAAGCGGCCAGCATCAAAACCAGATAGCCGCACGATGAGAGCAATCCCCGACGCATTGTGTACCCCCCGTCTGTCCCCTCTCACTCACCGAAGCGTCTCAGGGCCGATTTTGTCAAGAAGATCAAAACCTAAAGGAAAAAATTATGCCCGGTGTAACTCTCACGCAACACAAAGCCACCGTTGCCCTAATGCCGTAACGGTAAGCGTAAGCCCGTCTGGCCCGGTTCGGGTCTCAAACTCCCCGCGCCGCCACGCTGCCGAAGCGGGAGCGGATTTTGCGGACGAGCTGATCGCGCACGTCACGGTAGGAATCGAGAATCTGCTCGCGGCTGCCGCTGGCGACGGATGGGTCCATGGTCGGCCAGTATTCGGCCTCGACCGCCATGGTGCGGGTCATCTCCAGTGCGCGGTGGTGGGCTTCGGGCGAAAGCGAGATGACGATGTCGAAGCTCGAATCCTCGAGGTCGTCAAAGCCTTGCGGGCGATGCTTGCCGACATCGATGCCCATCTCATCCATGACGGCGGTGACGAACGGGTCCGCCGCGCCGGGCTTCAAGCCGCAGGAGGCGACATAGACCTTGTGGCCGTAGAAATGCTTCATGATGGCGGCCGCCATCACCGAGCGGATGGCGTTTCGCGTGCAGGCGAAGAGGACGGCGCTGGGAAGATCGCCCGACATGGCGGCTCAGGGCGCTTCGCTCAGCCGCGCCAATGCAATACGCAGACGAGCGTGAACAGGCGGCGGGCCGTGTCGAAGTCGACCTCAACCTTCCCGCCCAGCCGCTCGCGCAGGAGTTCGCTGCCTTCATTGTGGAGGCCGCGCCTTGCCATGTCGATGGTTTCGATCTGCGAGGGAGTGGCCGTCTTGATCGCCTTGTAATAGCTTTCGCAGATCATGAAATAATCCTTCACGATGCGCCGGAGCGGCGACATGGACAGCCCGATGAGGCTGAGCCGCTCCTCGCGCTCGTTCAGTACATCGAGCATGAGCCGTCCGTCGGCGGTCGAGAGTTGCAGGCGGTAAGGCCCCTGCGGGTGGGCCGCGAGCGTGAAGCTGTTCTCCTCCACCAGATCGTAAATGGCCACGCGCCGTTCATGCTCCGCCTCGGGGCTCGGACCCGGGCCGATGCTGCCGTCGAGATCGACGGCGATGAGGCGATTCTTGGATTTCAAGGTCATGGGCCCGCGACAATAGCCGCGAAGAACCCCTTTGTCCTCGCCCCGCGCAGCGAGGCGAGGACATCAAAGGTCGTGGGAGGGTTGGTGTTCCGTGGTCCAGGCGGGGCCCAGGTCCTTGAGGCTGGCTTCGATGCATTCGACTTCGAGCCGGATGGTGCCGCCGCCGGCGAAGGCGAGGGTGATGACCCCGGAGGGGGAATCGCCTTCCTCGAAGGTGATGGCGAGGAGCTCGACAACGGCGTTCCTGTCGCCTTGGCGAATATTCTGCGCCTTCACCGATGTCACGCGATCGAAATGCAGGCCGGTGCGGCGGCGCTGGCGCTCGCCGGCGTCCCAGGCGAAGCGGTTGGCGAGGAGCGCGAACTGCCGACGGGCCTTCACATGGGTGATATCGCCAAGGCGAAGCACTGCATCCTGCATCTGGGCCGAGATGACGGCTAGATCGTTAGCATCGAGGGCTGCGAGTTTCAGCACGGGCTACTGTCCCGCGAGGCGCTCGACATCGGCACCGCAGGCGGAGAGCTTTTCTTCCAGCGTCTCGAAGCCCCGGTCGAGATGATAGACGCGGTTGATCATCGTCTCGCCTTCCGCCGCCAATGCCGCAATCACCAGAGACACCGAGGCACGAAGGTCGGTCGCCATCACCGGAGCGCCGGTGAGCTTGGCGACCCCCCGCACTTCCGCCGTATCGCCATGGAGGTGAATGTCGGCGCCAAGGCGCGCCAGCTCCTGCACATGCATGAAGCGGTTCTCGAAAATCGTCTCGCGGATGATGCTGGTGCCGTTGGCCTTGGTCATCAGCGCCATCAACTGCGCCTGGCAATCGGTGGGAAAACCGGGATAGGGCTCCGTGTTGGCGCCCACCGCCTCAATCGCCCCGCCATTGCGGCGGATGCGAAGGCCGGCGTTGGTTTCGTCCACAGTGACACCGCTGGCGCGCATAACCTCAATCACCGAGGTGAGGTTGGCGGGGCGCGCGCCCTTCAGCGTGACATCGCCGCCCGCCATCGCCGCCACCATGGCATAGGTGCCGGTTTCGATCCGGTCGGCGATCACCTCGTGTTCCGCGCCATGGAGGCTGGTCACGCCCCTGATTTTCAGCGTCGAGGAATGGATGCCGTCGATCTTGGCACCCATCTTGTTGAGGCATTCGGCGACATCGCCGATCTCGGGCTCGCGCGCCGCATACTCGATTGTGGTGTCGCCGGAGGCCAGCACCGAGGCCATAAGCGCCGCGTGCGTTGCGCCGACGGAGACCTTGTCGAATTTGATATGTGCGCCCTTG
>JBGTJO010000079.1:0-9021 GCA_041745135.1 Aestuariivirga sp.
TTCGACCGTGGGGAGGATCACGGTGACGCGGGTGCCCGCACCCTTCTGTGAATCAATCCTGAGATCGCCGCCATGCAGGCGAGCCAGCGCATAGGCGATGGGAAGGCCAAGACCCGTGCCCTCATGGCGCTTGTTGAAAGCGGTATCGATCTGCCCGAAGGGGCGCATGGCGGTTTCGACCTCCGCGGGATTCATGCCGGGTCCCGTGTCCGTCACCGAAATCGCCGCATAGCCCTGCTGCAACATGCCAACCTCGACCCGGATACGGCCCTGGCCCGGCGTGAATTTCACGGCATTGCCCAGAAGATTGATGAGGATCTGCTTGATACGGAGGGCATCGCCAAAAATTTTCGGCAGATGCGGATCGATCGTGGTTTCGATGGCGATCAGCTTCTCGCGCGCCTTGGCCTCGATGATGAGCAGGCACGATGACAGCACCGGCTTGATCTCGAACGGCTCGCAATCGACCGAGAGCTGGCCCGCCTGGATTTTCGAGACATCGAGAATGCCGTTGATGAGGGCGAGCAAATGCTCGGCCGCCTGCTTGATGTAGCCCGAATATTGCTGCACCTTTTCCGGCGACGTCACCGTCTTCAGGCCCAGCATCTCGGAAAACCCGATGATGGCGTTGAGCGGCGTGCGCAGCTCGTGGCTCATATTGGCGATGAATTCGGATTTGGCCTTGGAGGCAAGCTCGGCGTCGACCTTGGCGGCTGTAAGCGCCACCGCCTGTTTCTTTTGGTTAACGGTGACGCCAAGATGATCGGCGAAGTCGCCGATCAGCGAGCCTTCCTTGAACAACCTGGCGCCGTAGGTTCGCAATGAAACCCCCAAAAAGGGCTCCATTGTTAGTGCGGAACGTCTCAATGTCGGGTTAACGATTTGGGCCGGAATGCGGATACAGGGCGGTTTCCCTTTGCGGAAAGCGGCGAAACTGTTAGCTTGCGGCTAACGCAATGTTTTGGACCAGACCGGCGCACCGGCTAGATGGCCGTCGAGCGCCGCCGGTCCGTGGAAGGTTAATGTGGACGCCACCCATGGGGCGGGCTCGCCCCGCTTCCGGCGCGGCCAACCGGTAGACCGCCGGGGCGACCTGGGAGCCCATCGCTCTTGCGATCTTTATGGCGCGCTCGATCTCGGCACCAACAACTGCAGGTTGCTGATCGCCACGCCCATCGAGAAGGGATTTACCGTCGTCGATGCGTTTTCGCGCATCGTGCGGCTTGGCGCATGGCAGGGGCGCACCGGCCGGCTGCACGAGGAGGCCATGTCGCGAACCGTCGATGCGCTCCGCGTCTGCGCCAACAAGCTGAAATGGCGGAACGTGACCAAAACCCGGCTGGTGGCGACCGAAGCTTGCCGGACGGCGGCGAACGGTGCGGAATTCATCGCCCGCGTCGTCTCCGAGACGGGCCTCAGCCTTGAAATCATCGACCGTGAAACCGAGGCGGCACTCGCCGCGACCGGAGCCGAGCCCCTCATCGATCCCGCCGCTGAAACCGCGCTGGTTTTCGATATCGGCGGCGGTTCGACCGAGGTGATGTGGATGGCGCGAAACGGCAGCCGTTTCAGCATCGCCGCCTGGACCTCCTTGGCGGCGGGCGTAGTCACGATTTCGGAGCTGTTCGGCGGCGGCGTCGATGTAACGCCGCAATCCTTTACCGCCATGCGCGAGTTCCTCCGGCCGATGGTCATGGAGTTCAAGGATCGCGTTGCGGGCATCACGGGAGGGCCAGCGGTTCCCGGCCATCTCCTTGGCACCTCGGGCACGGTCACGACGATTGCCGGCGTGCAGCTGGGCCTCGCCCGCTACGACCGGTCCAAGGTCGATGGCTCGTGGCTCAACAGCGCCGACATCGGCCGCGTCACTCACGATCTGCTGCACATGAGCTATGACCAGCGCGCCGCCAACCCCTGCATCGGACGCGAGCGGGCCGACCTTGTTCTGGCGGGCTGCGCCATCCTCGAGGAAATCCGTTTGGCTTTCCCTGCCGAGCGCATCCGCGTGGCCGACCGGGGCTTGCGCGAAGGCATTCTCACCCTGCTGATGAAGGAAGACGGAACCTACGGGAGGCCCGCGTGAGCCGCCCCGGCAGCGGCAAGGCCGCCGCCAGCCGCGCGCTCAAGGTGCGGGTGAAAACCGGCAAGGGCCGCACTGTCTCGCAAAAGATCTGGCTCGAGCGCCAACTCAACGATCCCTATGTGAAGGAAGCGCGCAAGCTCGGCTACCGCTCGCGCGCCGCTTTCAAGCTGATCGAGATCGACGACAAGTACAAATTCCTGAAGCCCGGAGGCCGCATCATCGATTTGGGCGCCGCCCCGGGCGGCTGGAGCCAGGTGGCCGCCGCACGCGTCAAGGTCACCGAGGGCAGGGGCAGGGTCGTCGCCATCGACATGCACGGCATGGACCCGATCCCTTCCGTCATCATCTTCAAAAAAGATTTCTACGACGAGGACGCCCCCCAGCTTCTGATCGATGCCTTGGGCGGCGAGAAAGCCGACGCGGTGCTCTCCGACATGGCCGCCCACGCCACCGGCCACCGGCAAACCGACGTCATCAACATCACAGCCCTCGCCGAAGAGGGCTATCGCTTCGCCAAACAGGTGCTGAAGTCCGGCGGCACCTATCTCGCCAAGGTCCTGCGCGGCGGCACCGAAGGCGAACTCCTGAAGCTGATGAAAAAGGATTTCGCCACCGTCCGCCACGTGAAGCCGATGGCGAGCCGGGATGACTCAGCCGAGTTGTTCGTGCTGGCGATGGGGTTCAGGGGATAGCCCGGTTAGGCTCGCGGGGTTGTGATTTCCGTGAATGCACGAGACGCGGTAGGTTCAGATCATGAAAACGATGCAGTTTTGGGGAATCGTCTTTTTTGCCTTGATGGTTCTCGCCTCGCCGCTGCTGAAGATGCCGTTCGTGCAGGCAGCCGAGCCGTCTGGTTCCGCGTGCAGTTGCGAGGCTCAAACCTGCGATATCCAGGCTCTACCCGTTTGCCAGGCTTGTGGGGCAGGGTGCCAAATTGTTTCGGGCCGTGAGGAATCTCCCATCTGGCAAGCCCGTGAATACGCCCTTCAATTCCAGATCAATGAACTGACTCTAGAAAGTATGGATACAGCGCCTGACGTCCCGCCTCCGCGCGCTTGAAGCGTTGCGCTGTCAATCCAACAATCAAAAAAATCGGAGAATTACCATGAAACATACCCTTCTCGCGGCGGTGTTCGCGCTGTTCGCAATGTCCGCCACTGTCTACGCGGCGCAAGCCTGCTGCGAGCCAGCGCCTTGCTGCGACGGCGGAGAATGCTGCGACTAAACGAAAGATACGTGTCCCGGCGTGAGCCGGGACACTTTGATAAGAACGGTCTTAGCCTAGCGTTCAACCGCAAGACGGCGAATCGCTATCCGTGTTAGGTCTAGGTTTTTTGGTCTGCCCGATATGGTCATCCGCAAAATGCGTATGTGGTGAAATGGAACGCCAGATCCCGCCGAGACGACGTTACTATCTCAAATCCATATTCCTTGCTCTCCGTCAGGGCTGTCGTGCGATTCCCGGCAAGTAAATAGCCAGGTGTGACTAAGCTGGTCTTCGGAGGGCATTTCAGCCGAAAGGTAAGCTTACCATCGACAGCGATCGGAGCAGTTGGCGAATACAGGCAAGAAACCTGTTTGTAGCCGTCAATGTCGGAGATCGTCTCCTCCACTTGCAAACCAGCCAAGACGTGTTCCGACGACAGCACGCATACGGTTGACGGGGCCGCCAAGAGTTCATTGCCCATTGAACAAACCAGTAGGGCTAGCGCAGTTCTCCATTCTAAAAAAGAGTCACGGATCGAAATCTCCATAACAAGGCCTGGCGTTATCCCCGTGAGGGAACTTTACCGTTCGCAAGGCGTTGCACAGCTTCTGGCAAAAGTGAGTAGTTCAAATGGCCACCATCCACAGTGTCGGCGTTTTCGTGGGAAGTCTCCGCAAGGAGTCGTTCAATCGCAAGATGGCGAATGCGCTTGCGGGCTTGGCGCCAAGCTCGCTTAAGCTTTCGATCATCGAGATCGGCCACTTGCCCCTTTATAATCAGGATGACGATGCAAACCCATCCGCTGTTTGGACCGAGTTCCGTCAGCGGGTAAAGGCGCTCGATGCGGTTTTGTTCGTAACGCCTGAATATAACCGCTCCGTTCCAGGCGTGTTGAAGAATGCGCTCGACGGCGGTTCGCGTCCCTATGGGCAGAACGCCTGGAACGGCAAGCCCGGCGCGGTGGTGAGTGTTTCGGTCGGCGCCATCGGCGGCTTCGGCGCCAATCATCATCTGCGGCAGTCGCTGGTGTTCCTGAATATTCCGGCGATGCCGCAGCCGGAGTCTTACATCGGCAACGCCGCAGATCTCCTCGATGACGCCGGCAATGTCGCCAACGACAAAACCCGCGAGTTGCTTACGAACTATATGCGGGCCTTCGCCGACTGGATTGCCGCCAATCGCAAGTCTTAAACCTGCGATATCAAAGCGATTGGCCTGCGCTTGACAAATCGCACCCCTCATGCGCTGTTCCCGCGCCATTCATCAGACTTCGCAGGGGACGGATGCACGCTTACCGGAGCCACACCTGTGGCCAGTTGAGACTTGACGACGCGGGACGGGACGTCCGTCTTTCCGGATGGGTGCACCGGGTGCGTGACCATGGCGGACTGCTGTTCATCGATCTCCGCGATCATTACGGCGTGACGCAGATCGTCGCCGATCCCGATTCTCCCGCCTTCGCCGAGGCTGAAAAACTGCGCTCCGAATGGGTGATCCGAGTCGACGGCAAGGTGCGCTTGCGGCCCGAAGGCACCGAGAACCGCGAACTGCCCACCGGCCTCGTCGAAATTTTTGCCACCACCGTTGAGGTGCATGCGCAGGCGGCCGAGCTGCCGCTGCCCGTGTTCGGCGATGCCGAGTATCCCGAAGACATCCGCCTTAAATACCGCTTCCTCGATCTCCGCCGCGAGCGCATCCACGGCAACATCATGAAGCGCGGCGCCATCATCGACTCGCTTCGCCGCCGTATGAAGGAACAGGGCTTCTTCGAATTCCAGACGCCGATCTTGACCGCCTCCTCGCCCGAGGGCGCGCGCGATTTCCTGGTGCCGAGCCGCATCCATCCCGGCAAGTTCTATGCGCTGCCGCAGGCGCCACAGCAGTTCAAGCAGCTCATCATGATGTCGGGCTTCGACCGCTATTTCCAGATCGCCCCCTGCTTCCGCGACGAAGACGCCCGCGCCGACCGAAGCCCCGGCGAGTTCTACCAGCTCGATATCGAGATGAGCTTTGTGACGCAGGAAGATGTGTTTGCTGCTGTCGAGCCGGTGCTGCGCGGCGTGTTCGAGGAATTTGGCGAGGGCAAACCCGTGACGCCCAGTTTTCCGCGCATCGCCTTTCGCGATGCGATCCGCCGCTACGGTACCGACAAGCCCGATTTGCGCAATCCCATAAAGATGCGCAACGTGACGGAGCATTTCGCGGCATCGGGTTTCAAGGTCTTTGCCAATATGATCGCAGCCGATCCCAAGGTCGAGGTCTGGGCCATACCCGCGCCCAAAGGTGGCTCCCGGGCTTTCTGCGACCGCATGAACAGTTGGGCCCAGGCACAGGGCCAAGCGGGGCTTGGCTACATTATCTTCGGTGAGCCGCAAACCGGTGATCGCAAGACAGATATGATAATCGCAGACTCTCAGAATCTTGCTGACCAATTTGGGGAAAGACCTATTGAGGGAAGGGGACCCGTCGCCAAGAATATCGGACCGGAACGGACCGAGGCTATCCGCTCCAAGCTGGCGCTTGCCTCTGGAGATGCGGCGTTCTTCGTAGCCGGCCGTCCGGAGAAATTCTACAAATTTGCCGGTGAAGCACGGACCCGGATGGGCGAGGACTTGAACCTTGTCGCCAGGGATCGCTTCGAGTTCTGCTGGATCGTGGATTTTCCGATGTACGAGTGGAACGAGGAGGAGAAGAAGGTCGATTTCTCGCACAATCCCTTCTCCATGCCGCAGGGCGGCCTTGAGGCGTTGGAAACCAAGGACCCTCTCGACATCCTCGCCTTCCAATACGACATCGTCTGTAACGGCATCGAGCTATCCTCCGGCGCCATCCGCAACCACCGGCCGGACATCATGAAGAAAGCCTTCGAGATCGCCGGTTACCCTGAGCAGGTGCTGCTGGATAAATTCGGCGGCATGTACCGCGCCTTCCAATATGGCGCACCACCCCACGGCGGCATAGCGCCCGGCGTCGACCGTATCGTCATGCTGCTGTGCAACGAGCCGAACATCCGCGAGGTTGTGCTCTTCCCCATGAACCAGCAAGCCGAAGACCTGCTGATGGGCGCTCCCTCCGAAGTGACGACCAAGCAACTCCGCGAACTAAACATCAGACTCAATCTGCCGGAGGCATAACCCCTTTGTCCTCTCCTCCGCGAAGCGGGGAGAGGAAGGGACCCATCGCGAAACGATGGGGAGGAGAGGGGCTAACGGTCGTTTCCTACGATCTGGCTCAAGGCGTGGGGCCGAGAACGGCGGAGATTGATCGAGAACATCCGTTGGCCCCTCTCCTCCCCCATCGTTACCGCGATGGGTCCCCTTCCTCTCCCCGCTGACGCGGGGCGAGGACATTTCAATCGTTCGCCGAGACGCTGACGCCTAGCTTGTCGATGGCGTCGCCCGGAGCGGCGGGGTTGAGCGCCATCAGCTCCTGCACCTTGATGGGAGCTGCGGGCTTGAGCGCCACGGTGATCGACTGCGGGTCCCTGAGGAAGCGGTTCACCGCGGCCACCACCTGATCGGTGAACGCCTGGTTTTTGAGCTGCATCAGACTGAGCTGCAACATCGCACCTGCGCTCGCCACCATGGTGGCCTCATCTGTGCCCTGCGCCGCCGCCATCAGGGGCAGCAGCTTCTTGGTGATCGAATTGTCTTCGAACCGGAAAGTGAAGCCGCCAAGCGTGACGTTCTGCAGCTGCGGCATCAGCGTGGTGTAATCCGGCTCCTTGCCGCTGGCCTCCGCCTTTTGTATTTCGGAGAAAAGGGCGACAGGAATATCGCCGGCGGCAATGGAGAACTTGAGCGCACCCATGTCCTTGCCGATATAAGCGAAGTTCCCGTCAAACCCGAGCTTGTCTGCCGCGATATCGACCTTGGCATTGCCCTCGATATCAAAGGTCAAGCCGGAATAGCCAAGCTGCTTGAGCGCGCCGGATGGATCGATCAGCGCCATAAGCGATTCGGGAATGACGACGGTGGCGAGCTTTGCGGCGTAAGCACCGGCGCCCGTCGCCGGATCGCCGTCCCACGTCATCGTGTACCCTTGCGATGTAATCGTTTGGCCCATTGCGGTGAGCGTCATCGGCCCCGATGACATCTCTTCGGCCACCGTCAGGGCGGCGCGTAGTGCCGTTGCCGGCGTAGGGTTCTCACCCGGATCCTGCAAATACCAGTTTTTGACGGAACTTTCCGGCACATCGACGGTGAAGTCTGTGCCGCCCGCGCCCTTCACTTCGAGTTTGGTTCCCGAGGCTGTGGCGCGCCCGATTTCATAAAGCCCGTTGCCTTCGTCGGAAACGTCGCCGAGGACGACTTTTTCGACAGTCATCGTCATCCCGGGTTGCCCATTGGCGGCGGGTTTCACGACGCTGAGCTTGTCGATCACGATATCGCCCGCCGTCTCGCTAATCGCTGCATAGGTGGGCTCAGCCTGCCATTGCGTCTTGTATATATCGAGGAAGACCCGCACCACATCGGGAACCTCCGCGGCCCCCGCAGGCAGCGAAAGGGACATGGACGCAAGGAAGATCAGCAAAGAAATCTTGGATATGATTTTCATGGGATTCCGTTTTTCTGGGAGTTGGCCGCCTGTTAACCAATTATAAGTGACGGGATGTTGAACTGCAAAGCCATTGCTGATTAAGGCCCGAACGGCTAGGTTTTGCCACGATTCACAATGAACGAAAGGTGGACGATGCGGAATTTGTTTGCAGCATTTGCAATCCTGCTGGCGCTCGCGGTGGCGGCGCCTGCCATGGCCAGCACCACCCCCCGCACCAGCACCGAGGAACAGCTCTCCCTCAAGAAGAAGAGAATGGCGGCGCTCAAGACCGAGGCCCGCAAGAAAGCAGCCATAGCCGCCAGGAAGAAAGCCCAGGACCGCAGACGCTTCTCGAGGCGCGAATGCGGCGGTTTCCTGGAATGCCTGTTCGGCGAGCCGCGCGACCGCACCTCGCGCCAGTCAAGGCGCAACCGGAGCTATGGGCGCGACCGCGTGACGGTCGAAGTCGTCTCCTGGGACGAGGCCGGGAAATACGCGCCGGGCTCCGTCATCGTCCGCACGCCCGAGCGGGCGCTTTACTATGTGATGGGCGATGGCCAGGCGCGGCGCTACAAGGTGGGCGTTGGCCGCGACGGTTTCCAATGGAGCGGCAATTCCCGCATCGTCAGCAAGCAGGAATGGCCGAGCTGGACGCCGCCCAAGACCATGATCGCGCGGGAAGCCGCCAAGGGCCATTACATCCCGGAATTCATGGAAGGGGGCCCTGGCAATCCGCTGGGTGCCCGCGCCCTTTATATCGGCGGCACCCTGTTTCGCATCCATGGCACGAATGATTCCTCTTCCATCGGCGGCGCTGTCTCATCGGGCTGCATCCGCATGATGAACTCCGACGTGGTCGACCTCTACAACCGCGTGGATGTCGGCGCGAAGGTCTACGTCTATCAGTAAGCCAGGGCTTCCCCTAAACGCAAAGAGCCGCGAGTGATCGCGGCTCTTTTGCGTGGCTCTTCAAATGAACTGACCCCGGAGGCGATGCCATCCGGGGCCCAGTCCTGAAGATATGCTTTTTGAAGCTTACTTCTTCTTTTTAGAGGCCTTCTTTTTGCCGGCCTTTTTCGCGGGCTTCTTTGCAGCTTTCTTCGCCATGTTCATTTCTCCTAGAGTTGTTTAGTACCCCACTACGCAGGTAGGCACCTTAGCAGGCAACTGAAAACGCGGATCGGCTGCTTTT
>JBGTJO010000080.1:0-4721 GCA_041745135.1 Aestuariivirga sp.
GCAAAGCGCTTATTCTTTGGAACAGAGGCGGTGTAAACGGGATCGGAGTCGGACGGGTTTTCGCTGGAAGGACCCTCCGCGAAACGCTCAGAGGACTGGGAACAGCCGGCCAGCATCAGGGCGGCGGCGACGGAAATCAGAAAATGCGCTTTTGAAAAACCCCGCGCGGCGCCGGAAACATAGGTCGACATACCCTCAACTCCACAAACACACTGACTCCCGCGATAGTGGCTTGTTTAGGTTAAGGGTTGGTTAGTGGCGGCTTCGCGGCCGTAACCGCTCCACATCCCCAGATTGTGGGATAATCTGCGATTAAACTTTCTCGTGTATTCCATTTGTAACTATTCATTACGTAAATCTCAATCCGCCGCCACGTAAGGCTATTCTCATGTTCGAGTTCCCCTCCGGCGGCGAAACGGCGCCATCATCTCACGAAGCAGCCCGCGTGGAACGCTTGGGCAGCTACGTCATTGTCGGCACCACCCCAGAGCGGACCTTTGATGAGATCGCCAGCCTTGCCGCCAGCCTGCTCGGCACTTCGTTCGCCTTCATTGCGATAGCCGGCGGCGAAGGCCATTGGTTCAAGGCACGCATCGGCTTCGACCTCGCGGGGATTCCGCGCCTTAACGGATTTTGCGACCACACGCTGGCTGGCGAGGGCGTGCTTTGCATTCCCGACGCGCGGCTGGATCCGCGGTTTGCGGATTATCCTTTCGTTCCGGGCGGACTCAATGTGCGCTTCTATGCCGGCGTGCCACTGGTTGATTCCGATGGCTTCAAGCTTGGCACCTTGGGCGTTCTCGACACCAAACCCCGCCCGGCGCTGACGCTGCAACAGGGCGCAATCCTGCAAAGCCTGGCGCGGATCACCGTCGACCGGCTCGAACTCCGGCGCATGACCACGGTGCTCGCAGAATCCAAGGTCAAAGAGCAGACGGCTTTCAAATTGGCCGAGGCCGCCCATGCCCGCTTGCGCGAGGCTATCGATGTTCTCCCTGAAGGCATCGTCTTCATGGATGCCGAGGATCGCTACATTCTTTGGAACCGGCGCTATGCGGAACTTTTTCCCGAGATCGCGCCAATTCTGAAACCCGGCATCACCTATGAGGAAGTGCTGCGCACGAGTTTCGCCAGCTCGCAAAATCCGGAAGACTTAGCGGACGGCCAAGTCGATGAATGGATCGCCAAGCGTATTGCCGACCACCGGGCCAAGCGGGGCAGCGATGAACAGCGTTTTCGCGACGGACGTTTTATCCGCTACGATCAGCGCGAAACCTCCGACGGCGGCGCCATCTGCATTCGCGTCGACATTACCGAAGTCAAACAACGCGAAGAATCCCTTCGCATGATGTTCGACAGCAACCCGTTGCCGATGCTGGTCGTCGATCTCGAAACTCTGGGGTTCCTTGCCGTCAACGATGCCGCAGCCGATCATTATGGCTACAGCAAGCAGCAACTTCTCAACATGACGGCTCTCGATATAAGACCGGCGGAATTCCGGGACGACGCGACAGCCTTCATCAAGTCGGCGGAGGGCTTCTCGGCGGGCGACCGCGATTGGGTGCACTGCAAGGCCGACGGCAGCACCTTCATTGCATCGGTGTTCTCGCGGCCCATGGACTACCGCGGCCGCAAGACGGCGCTGGTGGCGATCATCGACACCACCGAAAGAAAACGCCACGAACAGCACATCCAGCATCTGGCCCATCATGATTCCCTGACAGGCCTCCCCAACCGCATGCTGTTCCATCAGCAGCTGGATGGGGCTTTGCGGCGCACCGCCGCCACCGGCACCGGATTTGCCCTGCTGCTGCTCGACATCGATCACTTCAAGACAGTCAATGATTCACTGGGCCACCCGGTGGGCGACGGGCTCATCATCGCGGCCAGCGAGCGGCTCAAGAAATGCGTGCGGCGCAACGACATCGTGGCCAGGCTCGGCGGCGACGAGTTCGCTATCATCCAGGAATCGGCGGGCGATTCCTACAATATCGACCTGCTGGCGCACCGGCTGGTGGCGGCCCTTACCGAACCGTTCGAGGTGAGCGGCCACCGCATCAATGTGGGCGCCAGCGTCGGCATCACGCGCGCCCCCGAGGATGGCTCCGACAGCGCCTCGCTTTTGAAGAATTCCGACCTGGCGCTCTACCGCGCCAAGGCCGATGGCCGCGGCACCTTCCGGCATTTCGAGCCGCAGATGCAGCTGCATTTGCTCACCAAGCGGGCGCTCGAACTCGATCTGCGCAACGCGCTGAAAAACCAGCAGCTCGTGCTGTACTATCAGCGCCTCGCCAACATCCGCACCGGAACCACCCTGGGTTTTGAAGCGTTGCTGCGCTGGCAGCATCCCGACCGCGGCCTGATCTCGCCCTCGGAATTCATACCCATCGCCGAGGATACGGGGCTGATCGTGCCGATCGGCGCCTGGGTTCTGGATCAGGCCTGCCGCGATGCGAGCGAGTGGCGGCAGCCGCTGACGGTTGCCGTCAATCTCTCGGCCGATCAATTCAAGCACGGAAACATTATCGGCACGGTGCAGAGAGCGCTCGCCACATCGGGTCTTGATCCCAACCGGCTGGAGCTCGAGATCACCGAAACCGTCCTTCTCGACCAGGCCAACGAGCCGCTCATTGCGCTCAAGGCGCTGCGCTCGCTTGGTGCTCGCATCGCCATGGACGATTTCGGCACGGGCTATTCGAGTTTGAGCTATCTACAGAAGTATCCCTTCGATAAGATCAAGATCGACCAGTCCTTCGTGCGGGGCCTCGGCAGCGCGCCGCACAATGCTGCTATCGTCCGCGCTATCCTGGCGATCGGCCACAGCCTCAATATCCGCGTCTCGGCGGAGGGCGTGCAAAGCGATGAGGAGCTTGCCATCCTGCGCGACCTCGGCTGCATCGAGGGCCAGGGCTACTATTTCGGAAAACCAGCACCTGCCAGGGCCATTCCGGCAGATCTGCTGTTATCGGGATTGCAAAAGATCGCGGGCTGATCACTCTTGTCCTCGCCCCGCAACACTAGCCGAAGCCCGCCTGTGGGAGCAGCTTCGCGCCAAGCGGCTGGATGGCTGCAAGTTCGTTCGCCAATGTCCGGTCGGTCCTTACGTTGCCGATTCGCTTGCCGCTCCCTGCGGGTGATCATTGAAATCGACGGTGCAACTCATTCGACGGAAGAGGAACTGCGTCGTGACCATTTGAGAACTGAGTTTCTGCGAACGCAGAACTATCGCGTATTCCGCATCACCAATGATGAGGTCCTAAACGGTATGGACGAAGTTCTTACACTGCTCCGTGATGAGCTTGGGCGGGAGGGTAATCCGTTGGCCCCTCTCCTCCCCCATCGCGTGGCCGCGATGGGTCCCCTTCCTCTCCCCGCTCACGCGGGGCGAGGACAAGAGGCTATTCCACCACGACCATGGCGCCGAGTTCGACACGGTTATAGAGGTCGATCACTTCTTCATTGATCATGCGAATGCAACCCGATGACACGGCACGGCCGATTGTCCAGGGTTCGGTTGTGCCGTGGATGCGAAATTGCGTGTCGCCGATATAGATGGCCCGCGCGCCTAAGGGATTGAGAGCGCCGCCGCGCACATGTTTCGGGATATAGCGGCCCCGTGCGGCCTCCCGCCGGATCATTTCGCGGGGCGGGCGCCAGTCGGGCCATTCCGCCTTATGCGAAATGCGATTGGTGCCTGTCCACGTGAAGCCTTCGCGGCCCACTCCGACCTGGTATTCGATGGCCTGCGTGCCGGATAATATGTAGTAAAGCTTGCGTTCGCCGGTGCGCACGATGACGGTGCCTCGCTCATAGCCCGTGGCGAAGGGTATTGTCTTGTGCAGTTCAACTTCGAAGGACGGCTGAGCGAATGAGTAAGCGGAATTCATATCGCCGCCGCCCATGCCGCCGAAGATCTGAAAGGCCTGCTGGGTAAATTTCTGCTTTGCGCCGCTCGCGGGCGCGGCGGCGAGCGTGATCCCCAGAAGCACGAAAGTCCAGACACGATTGTTCATACGCTGACCCACCTCGAAGTCTCGCCAAGATCGCCCATACCGGGTTAATTCGGCATTAAATCTCCGCCCCCTCGCCGGCTTGATCAAGCTTGGCCAGAAGCGTTGCGGCACTCTCGCCGAGCACCGGGTGGACCCACAATGGCGCAAGCTCAGCCAACGGCTTCAATACAAAGATGCGCTCGGCGATGCCGGGATGCGGGAGGGTGAGGCTGCCGGGCTCATCCTGGATAACGCCGTGATAGTCGAGAAGATCGAGATCGAGGGTGCGGGGGCCCCACCGCATATTGCGGCGGCGGCCGGCGCTCCGCTCGATCTCATGCAGTTTTTCCATGAGGGCTTGCGGCGTGAGTTGCGTGGCGATCATCGCTACCGCGTTCACAAAGGATGGTTGATTCTGCTTGCCGAAGGGTGACGACATGATAAGGCGCGAAGCGCGCTCCAGCTTCAGCTCGCCGCGATCAAGCTCGACCAAGGCTCTTGCCAGCGTTTCGCTGGGACTTCCCCAAGGTCCGGATCGATTGCTGCCGAGGGCGATAAGGATCATGATTTCACTTGAGCGGCGATGGAGCTAAGAATAGAACGGGTCATTATTCTTTCCGGAGATTTGAGCGATGAACTTTTATCAGGACGAACGCGTTGCCCTGTTTATCGATGGCGCCAATCTTTATGCAACCGCCAAGACGCTGGGCTTCGACATCGACTACAAGC
>JBGTJO010000081.1:0-2841 GCA_041745135.1 Aestuariivirga sp.
TTCGATCCTTTCTCGCGGGATACCCCCTTCGCCTCGATCAACATGCCCCTCTGGGTCCTGTTCTTCTGCGGCGTCTTCGCGGGCCTCATCGCCGGCTGGATCGCCGCATGGTTTGCCCACGGCAAATGGCGCCGCGCCGCGAGGGACGCGCGCATCGAGTTGATCCGCGCCCAGCAGGATCAGGAAATGCTGAAGCGCGAAGCCCGTTCACAAGCCATCGTTCCCTCCAGCGATCTCCCGGTGTGAAAATAATTTCCGCAAGCGAGCTGGCGAAGCTCGCACCCTATCGCGATATCATCGAGGCCCTGCGCGAGGCTTTCCGCGCCAGCTATACAACGCCGGTGCGCCATCACCACGAAACCTCCGGCGCATCCACCTTGCTGCTCATGCCCGCCTGGTCCAAGGAATGGACGGGCCTTAAAACCGTGATTGTCAAAACCGACAATGCCGCCCAAGGCCTCCCAACCGTTCAAGCCAGTTACCTGCTGATCGACAACAAAACCGGCGCCACCGTCGCCATGATGGACGGCACCGAAATCACGCGCCGCCGCACCGCTGCGGCCTCGGCACTGGCCGCCGATTATCTCGCACGGAAAGATGCCTCCCGCATGGTGCTGGTGGGAGCAGGGGCGCTCGGCGCACATTTCGTCCGCGCCCACGCCGCCCTGCGTCCCCTCAAGCACATCGGCATCTTCAACCGTTCTCCAGCCAAGGCCAAGGCTTTGGCGCAAGACCTCAAAGCCAGCGGCCTCGATGCCGAAGCCGTGAGCGACCTTGAGGCCGCGGTGCGCCAAGCCGACATCATCAGCTGCGTCACCACCTCCACAAATCCCATCGTTAAGGGCCAATGGCTGAAGCCCGGCGACCATGTCGATCTGGCCGGCGCCTTCAAGCCCACCATGCGCGAAACAGATGGCGACACCGTCCAGCGTTCCCGCGTCTTCGTCGACACCCGCGAGGGCGCCATGGCGGAAGCCGGCGATCTCCTCCAGGCCCGCGATGAGGGCAAATTCGATTTCGCCAGCGTCCAAGGCGATCTCTTCGACCTCTGCCGCGGCACCGCCCGCGGCCGCGGCTCGCCTTCCGAGATCACCCTTTTCAAGTCCTGCGGCACCGCCATCGAAGACCTTGCCACCGCCATCATGGTGTACCAAAAGGTCTCCTCATGCTGAGGTGCGAGCGGCACGCGAGCCTCGAAGCATAGCCACAAGCTCGAAAAGGGCCCTTCGAGGCCCGGCTGCGCCGGGCACCTCAGGGTGAGGACATTGATTGTGTGATTGCCCACAACCCCATCTGCATCGCCCTCGACACGCCCGATCTCGAGCGGGCGAGAACCCTTGCGCGAAACTTGAAACCTCACGCCGGCTACATGAAGATCGGCATGGAATTCTTCTACGCCCACGGCTCCAAGGGTTACGAAACAGTCGCCGCCGAAGACCTGCCAATCTTCCTCGATCTCAAACTGCATGACATCCCCAACACCGTCGCTTCGGCCTTGTCGGCCCTCCTGCACCTCTCGCCTCGTCCCGCCATCGTCAACGTCCACGCCGCCGGAGGTCTCGACATGATGAAGGCCGCCCGCGATGCCGTTGGAACCAGCGCCAAGCTCATCGCCGTCACCGTTCTCACCAGCCTTTCGGACAGCGACATCCACGCCGCCGGTTTCGATTCCGCCAAGACCACGGAAGATCATGCCCGCTCGCTCGCGGAACTTGCACGCAAGGCGGGCCTCGACGGCGTCGTGTGCAGTGCTCGTGATGTGGCAAGCATTCGCAAAGCCATGGGTAGCGATTTCCTGACGGTGGTACCTGGCATTCGCACGGGCGATGCCCATGATCAGAAGCGCGTATCTACACCTGCTGCTGCGCTCGCGGCGGGCGCCGATATTCTCGTCATCGGCCGGGCTATCACCAGGGCCGCCGATCCCGTGGCCGCCGTCCAAGCCATTCTGGCGGGTTGCCATGCCCGTTGAAGTCAAAATCTGCGGGCTCTCTACAGCTGAGACGATGGACGCGGGTCTCGCCGCCGGAGCCGATCTCGTGGGTCTCGTGTTCTACCCCGCGAGTCCCCGCTACATCTCGCTTGAACAAGCGGCATCCCTCGCCGCCCGAGCGCGCGGCAAGGCCCGTATCGTCGCCCTCATCGTCGATCTTAACGACACTGCCATCACCAACATCAATCGCATGGTGCAACCCGATCTCTATCAGGCCCATGGTGATGAAAACCCAGAACGGATCGCTGCCATCGAGTCGCTGACTGGAAAGCCCGTCATCAAAGCGATCAGGGTTAAGAACGCCGCCGACGTGGCGCGGGCCTCCGCCTATGCGGGAAAGGCCGCCCTGATCCTCTACGATGCCAAAACGCCCCCAGGGGCGCTCCCCGGCGGCATGGGAGCTTCCTTCGATTGGACCCTGCTGCGGGGCACGCCCGGCAACTTCATGCTCGGCGGCGGTCTCACCCCAGACAATGTCGCCGAAGCAATCCGCATTTCCGGCGCTGCCCTTGTCGATGTCTCTTCCGGCGTCGAAAGCGCACCCGGCGTCAAGGATATCGCCCTTATCCGGAAATTCATTGAGGCGGCGAAGTCGGCCAGCTAGAACAGCCCCCATGACCGCGGCTCCCGTAAACTCTTTCCGCAACGGCCCCGACGAGAACGGCCTTTTCGGCATCTATGGCGGCCGCTTCGTCGCCGAAACCTTGATGCCGCTCATCCTCGAGCTGGAGCAGGCCTACAAGGACGCCAAGGCCGATCCATCGTTTCAGGCTGAACTCGATTCCTTCCTCGAGCACTATGTGGGCCGCCCGAGCCCCCTCTATTTCGCCGAGCGCCTGACCTCCCAT
>JBGTJO010000082.1:0-5071 GCA_041745135.1 Aestuariivirga sp.
CGTTAACATGCGAGGAGCGGTCGTCGCATCCGCGGCCACGAATACGGGAGCACCGGGCCGCGCCAGAATGCAGTTGAGAAAAATCTCATGGGCCAGGACTTCGGGGAAGGGTCCGCCGCTTGCGGTCTCCTGCATATCCCACTTGGTGACAGGCACATCCAGCTTGGTGCAAAGATCGGCGGCGCCCGTGCCCACGCGGCCCAGCGCTCCGATGATCAGCACGCGGGGACGCCCCAGGCCTGAAAACTCCCGCTTGAGGTCAGCGAGAAGCGAGGCTTCGCTTGGATATTTGGAAACCGGTCCGCAAAGGCCGCCCCGCTGCTGCGTGGCCCAGCATTTGAGCGAGAGCGCCGCTCCGGCATAGCCCGCCCAATAGCCGAACGCCGCCACGCGCCGCCCCTTCTCATCCACCAGAGATTCGATATCGTAAAGCGCGCCCCCTCCCGCCTTGAACCGCTTCAGCAGGCTCCGGCCCGCATGCTGGCCCTTATAGGCATGGCCGAACATGATGTGGCGGTGCGTGAGCGGCGATCCGTCCTCCGGCAGCTCCTTCAGGCCGAAGACTATTGCCGCGGCGGGCGCCATGGGCCAGGCCTTTTCCGGCGCGATCTCGCAGCCCGCCTCCCTATAACCATCAATGGGGATAGCCCGGACCGAGCTGTCCTCCACGGTCACGCGAATGCCCTCTTTGACCAAAGCCGCGGCGCCCGCGGGCGTCAATCCAACGCGTTGCTCGTTCGGACGCTGTTCCGCCCGGATCCACAGATGTGTCATGCGCGCAGACGGCTGCCGGAGGGATCGTGGGGTGAATCTGCGATGATCTTGGCTTTTCGAGCGACTCCCACAACATGCACGATGAGGTCCATTCCCTCCGCCGCCCGCTCGCGGTCGACAAGGGCAAGCGCCAGCGACTTGCCCACGCAATGGCCGTAGCCGCCTGAGGTGACATAGCCCACACGTTTGCCGTCGGCCCAAATCGGCTCATATCCGGCAGCGTCGGCGTCATCAACATCGATATCGAGTGTCACGAGGATTTGCTTCGATGGTTTCTCGTCACGCTCGGCGATAGCCGCTGCGCGGCCGATGAAGTCCGGTTTCTGCCAGTCGATCCAGCGATCCATGCGCGTCATGCCCGGCGTGTAGCCTTGCATGAACTCACGCGACCACACGCCGAAGCTCTTCTCAAGCCGCAGGGAGTTCATCGCGTTGAAGCCGAACTCGACCGCATCGAATTTCTTCCCCGTCTCCTTGAGGACACGATAGAGCGTAACGTGCTCCGCGGCCGAGCAGTTGATCTCATAACCAAGCTCGCCTTCGACGGACAGGCGGCCGACCTTGGCGCGGATGAGCCCGATGTCGATTTCGCGGCAGCCCATGAAGGGCATTGCCTCGTTGGGCAGGCTCCGGCTCGCAACGCTTTCGATGAAATCGCGTGACCTCGGCCCCGTGAGTGCGAAGCCCACTTGCGCGTCGGAAAGATCACGCACCGAGACGCCATCCTGCAGATGATCGAGGAACCAGCGCATGTGCCATTGGCGGAGATAGTAGGACCCCATTATCCACCAGCTGCCATCGCCCCAGTTGAAGATGGTGACGTCGCCCATCAGGCGGCCGGAGTCGCTGAGCATGGGCGCCAGGCGGCAACGCCCGGGCTTGGGCAATCGGCTGGCGGCCATTTGGTCGAGCCAGGCTTCGGCATTCTTTCCCGTAACCTCGAAGCGCGAGAAGCCGCTTATATCCACAAATCCCACGCCGTCTCTCGTGCGCCGGCATTCTTCGCCGATGATGCCGAAGGCGTTGGAACGCTTCAGGGTGGGGGTCTCCTCGAAGTCCTTCGGTGCGAAATAAATCGGCACTTCGAGGCCCCAACTGACGCCCCAGCGCGCGCCGTTCCCGGTCATCGCATCGTAGGCGGGTGCCGTCTTGAGCGGCCGCCCGGCCCACAATTGCTCGTTGGGGTAGGTCATGACGAAGCGGCGCGAGTAGAACTGGCCGGTCATCTGCTTGATGTATTCGCGGTTGGACGCGAAGGCGCCATAACGCGCCACGTCCATGCCGTAGATGTCAGCTTCGGGCTCGCCCAGGATCATCCATTCGGCCAGCGACTTGCCGACACCGCCGCCTTGCAGGAAGCCCGCCATGACTCCGCAGGCGAGCCAATAGCCCGGCAACCCGTGCACTGGCCCCACCAGCGGATTGCCATCGGGCGTGAAGGTGAAAGCGCCGTTGACCCAGCGCTTGATGCCGGCGCGCTCAAGGGCTGGATAGCGCGAGAAGCCGATCGTCAGCTCGTTTTCAATGCGGCCGAGATTTTCGGGGATGAGCTCGAAGCCATAGTCCCATGGCGCTCCATCCATGTTCCAGTGCTGGTGATTGACCTCATAGATGCCGACCAGCATTCCCTTCTGGTCCTGGCGGGCATAGGTGAAGCCGTCGAGATCGACCATCATCGGCACTTCGAAGTTAAGTGCGGCGATCTCGGGCACGCTTTCGGTGACGAGATAGTGGTGCTCCAGGGGTGAAACAGGCAGATCGAGGCCGACCATGCGTCCCACCTGCTTTGCCCAGAGGCCGGCCGCGTTGACTACATGCTCGGCGACGATCGTTCCCTTTTCGGTGACGACGTCCCAGCCGCCTTCGCGCCGCAATCGAAGCTCAGTGACGCGGTTGTGCTCGATCACATCGGCGCCGCGCATCTTGGCACCCTTGGCGTAAGCCTGAACGACGCCGGTTGTGTCAATGTAACCTTCACGATCGGCCCACATGCCGCCATGGATGCCCTCGGGGCTGATGATCGGGCACGCCTTCACCATCTCCTCGGGCGTCATGAGGCGCACGTCCTCGATCCCCATGGTCTGGAATACCCGGTAGGCTGCCTGCAGCCACTCCCAGCGGTCGGGCGTGCAGGCGAACGTTATGCCGCCTGTCATGTGAAGACCGGTTGCCTGGCCCGTCTCCTTTTCGAGCTGCGAGAGCACATCAATCGTATAGGCCTGCAACGCCGCGATGTTGGGGTCCGCGTTAAGCGCGTGGATGCCGCCCGCCGCGTGCCATGAGGATCCCGCCGTCAAGATGCTGCGTTCAAGGAGCGCCACATCCGTCCAGCCGAGCTTCGTCAAATGATAGGCGACCGAGGCGCCAACCACCCCGCCGCCGACGATAACCGCCCGATAATGCGACTTCATTGAGGTCCCTGTCGTTGTTGCGACGGTTTGTTTTTCGCTCAGGTCCGATGAGCTCACACCATTTGGATCACTGGCGGAGGGGGAGGGATTCGAACCCCCGGAAGGCTTGCACCTTCAACGGTTTTCAAGACCGCCGCGATCGACCACTCTGCCACCCCTCCGATGGGTGAGCGGCTTGTCTCTAGCAGCCGGCTGCGTATAACTCAACGATCGTGGCGACAGTGGGGAAGGGACATGCGGGGCTTGCTTGGCGTGCTCATTGCCGCGGCGCTGATAACGGGGTGCATCGCCACGGCCGAGGCGGCCGCCAGGAAAAACCCACACCGGGCTCTCACAGGCGGAGAAGGCCAAGCTCCGCAAGGAGAATATGAAAATTTACATGAAAAGGACCCGGGGTTTAAAAATCGAGAGAGTTCAAGTCCGCTCCGACGGAAGCATTGTATGTTGGGAAAAGACGAATCGGTTCCGTTTCCAGTAAAACAGGCTGTTTTCCCAGGTAGCGAACAAAGGGGATGACATGCGGAAATTGCTCCTGGCACTCATGGCCGCAGGGTTGTTGACGGGGCTTTCGGCGGAGGCTGGCGCAGCGCCTAAAAAGAAGGCGGCAAAACCCGGCCTTTCGGCGGCGGAGAAGGCGGAGTTTCGCAAGAAATATATGCCGATCTGCATCAAGCAATATGCGCAAGGGGGCAACGGCGTGATCATGAAAGTCGAGGTGCTTTCCGACGGCACCGTTTACTGCTGGTATCGGAACTAGCGAGTGCCTTGATCCCAATGCCGCCGCAAGGACGACACGCAATTGCCATGCGGTTGAGGCATCCCCGCTCGACTTACGTGGAGGCTGGAATGAAGACGGTTGCCGGGGCCTTGGCGATGGCCGCAGTGATTTCGCTTACAAGCAATTTGGCGCGCGCCGGTGCGGAAGACGCCGCAGGCACATGGATCATGGACAACGGCAAGATCACCGTGCGCGTGAGCCCGTGCGGCGACAGGCTGTGCGGCAAAATCGTCGGCATGAAGAAGCCGCTGACTAAAAAGGGGAAACCCAAACGCGACAAGCACAATCCTAATAAGTCGCTCCGGGAGCGGCCGGTCATCGGGCTCACGATCATGAGCGGCATGAAACCCGACGGCGAGAGCAGCTGGACCGGGGAAATTTACAATCCCGACGACGGCAACACTTATACCTCTTATATGAAGCTCGATAACGGCCGGATGAAAGTCAAAGGCTGCGTCGCTATCATTTGCAAGAAAATAACCTTCGAGCGGGTGAATTGAAGATGGCGATGGGACGGACCGCAATCCTTTGCCTGGCCTTTTGCCTTGCTGCCGCAACGCCTGCGGCGGCCCAGGCGCTGGAAGAGGTTCCGTTTGAAAAGAAGCTGCAACTGGCCAAGGTCGGCGACGAGGAAGCGCAGCTCGCCGTGGCGGAAGCCTACGAGACGGGTGCGGATGTGGATGCCGCCGATCCCGTGCAGGCTGCGAAATATTACAGACTCGCGGCACTCCAGGGCAATGTCGAGGCGCAATACCGGCTGGGACGCATCGTGGCCAAGGGCATCAAGGGCATCAAGCAGGATTTCACGACGGCGGGGAAGCTTTACCAGGCTGCCGCCGCCAAGGGCCATGCGGGGGCCATGGATGCCTTGGGCCAGCTCCATCAGAACGGGCAGGGGATTGCCGCCGATCCGGCCAAGGCGGCCGAGTGGTATCGCAAGGCGGCGGATCTGAAATTCGCCAATGCGCAGAACAATCTCGGCATCATGTATCTGAACGGCAGGGGCGTTAGCCGTGATCTGGGCGAAGCCTTTAAGCTGTTCGAGAGCGCTGCCGCCCAGGGCGACCACTGGGGACTCAACAATCTTGGCGGCATGTATGAGATGGGC
>JBGTJO010000083.1:0-9616 GCA_041745135.1 Aestuariivirga sp.
GGTCGAAGGCGACTCGATCAGCATCGGAGCCGAAAAGTTCAAGGTGACGGCGATCAAGGACCCCTCGCAGCTTCCTTGGAAAGATCTGGGCGTCGACATCGCGCTTGAGTGCACGGGCCTCTTCACTGCGAAGGACAAGGCTTCAGCGCATCTGGCCGCCGGCGCCAAGCGCGTGCTGATCTCGGCACCGGGGGATGGGGCGGATATGACCGTGGTCTATGGCGTCAACCACGACAAGCTGACCAAGGATCACATCGTCGTCTCAAATGCCTCCTGCACCACCAATTGCCTGGTGCCCGTCGTTAAAGTGCTGAACGATGCCATCGGCATCGACCATGGTTTCATGACGACGATCCACTCTTACACGGGGGATCAGCCGACGCTCGACACCATGCACAAGGATTTGTACCGGGCGCGTGCCGCCGCCATGTCGATGATTCCAACCTCGACGGGCGCTGCCAAGGCTGTTGGCCTCGTGCTCCCGGAGCTCAAGGGGAAACTCGATGGCGTTTCGATCCGGGTGCCGACGCCCAATGTTTCAGTGGTGGATTTCAAGTTCGTGGCCAAGCGTAAAACCACGATTGAGGAAGTGAACGGCGCCATCAAGCGCGCCTCGGAACAGCAGCTCAAGGGCATCCTCGGCTACACCAACGATCCCAATGTCTCGATCGACTTCAACCACAATCCGAACTCGTCGACCTTCCATATGGACCAGACGAAGGTGATGGAGGGAACCTTCGTGCGCATCCTCACCTGGTATGACAATGAGTGGGGCTTTTCCAACCGCATGGGCGATGTGGCGGTGGCCATGGGCAAATTACTGTAAGCCGAATGGCGCGCCCGCTGCTGATCGCTCCGTCGATCCTGTCAGCCGATTTTGCGCGGCTGGGGGAGGAGGTCCGGGCCATCGACGCGAGCGGTGCGGACTGGATCCATATCGATGTAATGGACGGGCACTTCGTGCCGAACCTCACCTTCGGAGCGCCGGTCATGGAGGCAATCCGGCCGCTGACGAAGAAGCTGTTCGATGTTCATTTGATGATCGAGCAGCCGGAGCCTTATCTCGAAACATTCGCCGAGGCGGGTGCGGACTCGATTACGGTGCATGTGGAGGCGGGCGCGCATCTCGACCGTTCGCTGCAATCCATCCGGGCGCTAGGCAAACGGGCGGGGGTGGCGCTCAATCCAGCAACACCTGCTTCCGCCATCGCCCATGTGCTTAACCGGCTCGACCTCGTGCTCGTGATGACGGTCAATCCCGGCTTTGGCGGGCAGGATTTCATTTCCGCCATGACGGCGAAGGTGAGCGAAGTGCGCGATATGATCCGTGGGCGGAATATCGACATCGAGGTCGATGGCGGCATCACGGCGGAGACCGCACCGCTTGCGGTGCGTGCCGGAGCCAATGTCCTGGCGGCGGGATCGGCGGTATTCAACGGCGGGGATTATGCGGCGAACATCAGGGCCATACGGACTGCTGCGTCGAGCATCGTCGTCTAACCTCTCCTATTCCGTCATTCCAGCGAAAGCTGGAATCCAGCTTTCAAGTGCATAATTGCCTAACGTCATGGAGTGTCAAAGGAAGCTAGACCCCAGCTTTCGCTGGGGTGACGGAAAAGGGGGGGGTCCTGCGCTCAAGGCTTCTTCTCGATCCACTCGATAAACGCCGCTAGCCATTTGGAGAGGTATTTTCGCGTCTCTTCATCGATGAGGTTGCCGGATTTGTCGAATTTCACTTCATTGTGGTTCACGAACACTTCGGGCTTGGGCATGACGATGGCTTGCAGGGCCTGGAGGTTTTGGCGGAGGTGATATTGGCTGCGGCCGGTGCCGTGAAAGGCGCCGGCGCCGGCACCCACGAGGCCCAGGCGTTTCCAGCGGAAGGGCTGGCCGCCGCGTGAGAGCCAGTCGGTGGCGTTTTTCAGGACGCCGGGGATTGAGAAATTATATTCGGGTGTCGCGATGATGATGCCATCGGCGGCGCGGATGCGGGCGTCGAGATCTTTGACGGATTGCGGCTTACCGTGAGCCTCCTCGGCATCGCCATCGTAGAGCGGAATGCCGTGAAGGGTTGCGATTTCGATTTTTACGCTGCTCGGCGCCAGTTCCTGCAACGCCCGGAGCAGGCCCGTGTTGGTGGAGCCTTTACGAAGCGCGCCCGCGATGCCAAGAATATTCAGGCGTTCACTTTGGTTTTTTCAGACCGCTTCTTCAGCAGACCGGTGAGCCAGTCGGGGTCCATCTCCGGCACTGAGGACAGGAGCAGCTCCGTGTAGGCGGGATAGGGCGGCGAGAGGATTTTGGATTTCGGCCCCTGCTCGACGACCTTTCCCTGATACATCACCACGATCTCGTCGGAGATGGCGCGAACGGTGGCGATGTCGTGGGTGATGAAGAGGTAGGACACGTTGGTGTCCTTCTGCAGGCGCATGAGCAGCGAGAGGATGCCCTCTTGCACGATCTGGTCGAGCGCGGAAGTGACCTCATCGCAAATGATCAGCACGGGTTCGGCAGCAAGTGCGCGCGCGATGGAGATTCGCTGTTTCTGGCCGCCGGAAAGTTCGCCCGGGAAGCGGTCGATATATTCTTCGCCAAGCTCGATCTTTTCAAGAAGGTCGACGATCTTGCGATCCTGCGCCGCACCCTTGAGGCCAAGATAGAATTCGAGGGGGCGGCCGATAATGTCGCGGATTTTCTGGCGCGGATTGAGAGCGGTATCAGCCGATTGATAGATCATCTGAATTTTTTGCAGCGTGTCCTTCTCGCGGCCATCGAGCGCGTGCGGCAACGGCTTTCCGTTGAAGTAGATTTCTCCCTTAGAGGGAGGCAGGAGACCGGTGATCGCGCGCGCCAGGGTCGACTTGCCGGAACCCGATTCTCCCACCACTGCGACGGTTGAGCCGCGGGAAATCTGCATGGTCACATTGTCGAGGACCTTGATCGAGCCGCCGTAACTGGCATCGACGTTCTGGGCGCGCAGGATGATGTCTTCGCTGATCGATTCGGGTTTGTGCAATTTGCGCACGGCCCACAGCGTCTTGGTATAATCCTGCGTCGGTGACTTCAGCATATCGCGCGTCGTCGACTCCTCGACGAGCTTGCCATAGCGCAGCACCATGATGCGGTGCGCCATCTGCGCGACGACGGCCAGATCATGGGTGATGTAGATGGCAGCGGTGTCGAACTGCTCGACGATGTCGCGCATGGCGGCGAGGACTTCGACCTGGGTGGTGACGTCAAGGGCGGTGGTGGGTTCGTCAAAGATTATGAGATCGGGCCGGCATGACATCGCCATGGCGGTCATGGCGCGCTGCAATTGGCCGCCGGACACCTGATGGGGAAAGCGGTCGCCGATCGTCTCGGGCTGGGGCAGGCGCAGACGCTTGTAGAGATCGCGCGCGTCCATTTCCGCCGCCGCCCGCGACTTGATGTGATGGGTGACTGCCGTTTCAACGGTTTGATCGATCAGTTGATGGGCCGGATTGAACGCGGCAGCCGCGCTTTGGGCGACATAGGCAATGCGCGAACCCCAGAGCGCGCGGCGCTGCTCCTCGGAAAGAGCGAGCAGGTCCATGCCGTCAAAGGTGATGGAGCCTCCGGATATCCGGCAGCCCGGCCGCGCAAAGCCCATGCCCGCAAGGCCGAGCGTCGACTTGCCAGCGCCGGATTCGCCGATGAGGCCCAAAACTTCGCCGCGCCGCAAAATGAGGTCGATGCCCTTGACGATGGGGTTCCAGACATCCTCGCTCTGGCCATCGATCTTGAGGCCCTTGATCTCGAGCAGAACCTCGCCTTTGACGCGCTTTTTTTCGGTAGCCATTATTTGAGTCCGCTTGTTCTATGTAAAAACCAGTCGACGACGAAATTTACGGCAACCGTCAACAGCGCGATGGCCGCCGCCGGATAGAGAGGTGCCGGGTTGCCGAAGGTGATCAGCGTCTTGTTTTCGGCGACCATTGAACCCCAGTCGGCGGTTGGCGGCTGGATGCCGACGCCGAGGAACGAGAGCGCCGATATGGTGAGGAAAACGAAGCAGAAGCGCAGGCCGAACTCGGTGATGAGCGGCGGCAGGATGTTGGGGACGATTTCCTTGAAGACGATCCAGCTCATCTTTTCGCCACGAAGCTTGGCGGACTCGACGTAGTCCATGACCACAACGTTGAGCGCCACGGCGCGCGAGAGGCGGAACACCCTTGTCGAGTCGAGGAGGGCCAGAATGATGACGAGGTTGACGAGGCTCTTGCCAGCCACCGCCAGCATCATCAAGGCGAAGATCAACACCGGGATGGCGAGGAAGGCATCGACCACGCGCGATACGCCCTGGTCAAGCCAGCCGCGCTTCAGCGCCGCGAGCACGCCGAGCGTGCCGCCGAACAGGAAGGATATCAGCGTGGTGATGAGCGCTATGCCGATGGTATTCCGCGCGCCGTAAATCAGGCGGGAGAGGAGATCACGGCCGATTTGATCGGTTCCCAGCCAAAACTCCGAGGAGGACCACTGGTAGGCTTTGCCCACGACCTGGGCTTCCCCATAGGGCGCCAGCCACGGCGCGAAAACGGCAAAGATCGCGTAGATCAGAATGACGACCATTCCGAACCAGGCGCTGATCGGGGCCGATTTGAGGGTGCGCACAACGTTTTGAGCGGCGGTGCGCCGTGCCTTGATATTGCGCGTTGGTGCCGCGGCTGTGGTCATTTGGGGTACAACAATCTTGGATTGGTGATGATGGAGACGATATCGGCGAGTAGGTTGAGGATGATGTAGGTCGCGGCAAAGATCAGCGCGCAGGCTTGCACCACCGGCATATCGCGGCTGGCGACGGCATCAACCATCATCTGGCCGATGCCGGGATAGACGAAGACAACTTCAACCACGACGACACCGACGATGAGATAGGCCATGTTGAACGCGATAACGGTGGCGATGGGCGCCCAGGCATTGGGAAGGGCGTGACGCCGGATCACATCGGACTTCGATACACCTTTCAATTGCGCCATCTCGATATAGGGGCTGGCCAGCAAGTTGATGATGGCGGCCCGCGTCATGCGCATCATGTGGGCAATGATAACCAGGGTCATGGTGAGGGCGGGCAATGCGGCTCTGGTTACATGTTCCCAGAAAGGCGTGTCCGCGCTGACCGTCGAGAGGGGAGACAACCATCTAAGCTTGATGGCGAAGACGAACATGAGGACATAGGCCACGAAGAATTCCGGGAGCGCAATCGTCGTCAGCGTTGCGGAATTGACGATGCGGTCAAACCACGAGTTGCGGTAGAGCGCCGCCATGGCGCCTAGAAAGAGCGAGAGCGGAACGGCGATGATGGCGGCCATGGCAGCCAGGAAAAACGTATTGTAAAGGCGGGGCGCGATCGTCGCCGTAACGTCGCGTTTCATGCTACCGCTGAGGCCGGAGTAGGAAGACCCGAAGTCCCCTTGCAAGGCATTGCCAATCCATTCGACATAGCGCACGACGGCAGAACGGTCGAGACCAAGCTGCCTCTTGAAGGCCTCTATGGTGTCCGGCGTCGCGCCTTGGCCCAGAATATTCTCGGCGTAGCCCCCGGGCAGGAATTCGAGCGATGAAAAAATAATGACCGACACAGCGAGGAGCGTCAGCGCGCCGAGCCCCAAGCGTTGCAGGACAGTTCGCAGAACTGGATGCATTCTTCCCCTCCCCCCGACAGGCTCTTTGCGGCCCTTTAATTTTTTTGACAGTAGCATATCGCTAGAGCATCGTCACAAAAAAACCACGCTCAAGGTTGCGACGAATCGCTGCGCGAGAACGACAGAAAAAGCCCCGCCGTTTTCACGGGCGGGGCTTTGCTATCATCAAGCGTCGCGCAATGGATTATGCCATCCACCAACGCTCGTACATGTAACCGCCGTCGTGGTCCTGGTCCGAATTCAATTCGCCATGCGCGACAGCCGTGTTGAGCGCGCCCACGAAGTTGTAGAACATCAGAACCATCTGGCCGCCCTCGTCGTGGACGATCTGCTGGCACTCGGCATAGATCGCGGCACGCTTGGCTTCATCCAGCTCGACGCGGCCCTGAACCAGAAGCTCATTGAAGCGCGCATGCTTGAAGTGCGTGTCGTTCCATGCGGCATTCTCGGCCAGAGAGATGCCCAACATCATATCGATCGTGGGACGCCCGCCCCAATAGCACATGGACCAGGGCTTCTTCAGCCACACATTGGACCAGTAGCCATCGTCAGGCTCGCGGATCACGTTGATGTCGATGCCTGCGGCCTTGGCGTGGCTCTGCATGAGCAGGGCCGCGTCCATGGCGCCGGCGTAAGCTGCGTTCGGCGGACAGGAGAAGTCGACCTTCAAATTCTCCAAGCCGGCCTTCTTCAGGAACGACTTGGCTTTGTCCGGATCGTAGGTGTGCTTGGGTTCCGGATCGATCGCGTATTTCATCGAGGAGCCGATGGGATTGTCGTTGCCGGGCTTGCCGTAGCCGTACAACACCTTGTCCACCAGTTCCTGGCGATTGATGGCGTATTTCAGCGCCATGCGCACGTCGTTATTGTCGAAGGGCGGCGCGTCGGTAAGCATGGGCGCCGTATAGGGGGTGGGGCCGCTCTGGTTATAAATTTCCGTGTTCGGCGCGTTCTTCAACATGTCGATCGTCTTGAGATCGGCGCGGTCGATATAATGCACCTCGCCCGAGAGATAGGCGTTGGTACGCGCGGCGACGTCGGCGATGGTGTACATCTCGATTGAGTCGAACCAGGTCGTTCCAAAGAAGTTTGGGTTGCGCTCGCCGACCAGCTTCACGCCCGGCTCGTAGGATTTAAGGATATAGGGACCGGCGCCGATGCCTTTTTCCCATTCGATCTTGCCATCCTTCGCGGGATAAATGGACATGTGATAGTCGGTGAAAGCGTAAGGCAGTTCGACGTTGCCGGCGCTGAGCTCTATGACCACCGTATCGGGGCCGTCGGCCTTGGCGCTTGTCACGCTTGCGAGATATTCCTTGGCGGGCGATTTGGAGTCGGGTCCGATATGATAGTTGATGGTGGCCACGACATCTTCAGCGTCGAGCGTCTTGCCATTGTGGAAGGTGACGCCCTTGCGGAGCTTGACCACCCACTTCTTGGCGCCATCGGAGGGCTCGAAGGACTCAGCCACATGCATCTTAACTTCGGCTTTCGGATCAAGCTGAGTAAGCGGCGCGCCAAAGGTTGATTTACCAAAGGCGAAGTTGAAGCCGTGAGCCCAGGTCGCTGGATCCAGCGAGTCGGTGGTGGAGCCGTGGCCGAGGCCGACCTTGAAAGTGCCGCCCTGCTTGGGCTCGGCGCGAGCGGCCTTCACGAACATCGTGTTCGCGGCGGCCAAAGTCACGCCAGAGGCTAGGGCGAACTGGATGAAGTCGCGGCGTGAGAGCTTGCCCTTGCTCACGGCTTTCTTGGCGAGTGTGAGTTTATGCTCGAATTCGGTCATGTGTTTTCACTCCCTGGTGACCAGAATGATGGATCTTGCGATTTTAGTGGATGACGAGGTGCCGCCCGGCGAGCTCTGTGCCGCGCTACACGCCAATACCGTCTCCCCAAATTTCTTCTTCTTGTAAACGGGAAGGCGTTCCGGGTTTTTTTAAGCCCTGTCACGCTTCTCACATTCCCCTTGGCAGATAGCGGGAGGACTGGCAAGTTAAATTCACGTCCCCGGCAAAGGCGCAACGCTTTCAGGGGTGAAGCGGTATCTGGTCGAACAGAATTCACAGGTGACTTCAATCTGGCCACCCTCAACCATGGCGGCCCGGTCTTCCGCTGAAAAGTTCCTCAGCATCGCCGCGACATTGGCGCTGGAGCAGGTGCAGTGGCGGCGCAGTTCCCGGCCGGGATAAACCATAACGCCATCCTCGTGATAGAGCCGGTAAAGCAGTTGTTCCGGGGTGAGCATGGGGTCCAGCATCTCGTGGGCCTCGACCGTATCCAGCAGAAGCCTGGCCTTGATCCAGTCGTCATGCTCGGCTGGCTGGTCCTCGGCCCCTTCGGGCGCATCGCCTGAGTGAACCGGGAGCGGGCTTGAACCGCCCTGGCGCGGCAGGTGCTGCACCATGACGGCGCCAGCGCGCCAGGTTTCCGATCCGGCTCCTCGCTTGATCAGTGGGCCTGCGGCCAAACGCAGGCGGGTCGGAATCTGTTCGGACTGGGCAAAATAGGTGTGAGCGGCAGAGGCGAGATCAGCGCCATCGAGGGAAACGATTCCCTGGTAACGCTCCCTGTCGAGGCCCTGGTCCACGGTCATGGCAAGATGGCCCTTGCCGATCAGTTCAGCTTGGGCGCCGGACCCGAGCGCTACGATCCTATCCTTGTCGAAGCGGGCGTAGCCGCGCACGCCGCCAGGCGCCAGATAATCGGCCACGATCATGTCTACCGGGCCATCGGTCTTGGTTTGAAAAATAAGCTTGCCCTCGAACTTGAGGCTTGCTCCCAGCATGGCGGTGAGCGCCACGGCCTCGGCCAGCAAGGCCGACACCGGAGGCGGATAGTCATGCCGGTGCAGAATATCATCGACGACGGCGCCAAGGCGCACCAACCGGCCGCGCACGCCGAGCGGCTTCACCTCGAAGGGGAGAACGAGATCGTCAACGGGTTCAGCCATGGGGCTTCAGGCAATGGAGCAGAATGCTCTTCTGCACATGTAGGCGGTTTTCCGCTTCGTCGAAGACCAGCGAGTTGGGACCATCGAGTACGTCATCCGTCACTTCCTCGCCGCGGTGCGCGGGAAGGCAGTGCATGAACTTGGCGTTTGGCTTGGCGGCCTGCATCAAGCGGAGATTTACCTGATAGGACTTCAGCACATTATGGCGATTGGCGGCATCGGTATCGTGCATGGAGGACCAGGCATCAGTGATGACGCAGTCGGCGCCGGTCACTGCTTCCTCGGCGCTCTCGGTGAGCATCACTTCCGCCTTCTCGTTTTTTGCCCACTGCAAGAGAGCCGCGTCCGGCTTCAGCGTGGCGGGGCAGCCGAGCCTGAGTTTGCCGCCGAGACGGGCCACCGCATGAATCCATGAAGCGGCGACATTATTGCCATCGCCCACCCATGCGACGGTGAGATCGCGCAATGGAGCTACATGTTCCTCCAAGGTCATGACATCGGCCATGACCTGACAAGGGTGCGAGAGAGGGGTTAAGCCATTGATGACCGGCACGGTGGCGCCAGCCGCAAGACCCGCAAGATGCTCATGTTTGGCGGCGCGGATCATGATGGCATCGACATAGCGCGACAATACGCGGGCCGTATCGGAGATGGTTTCGCCGCGGCGCAGTTGCGTATCGCTGGCCGAGATCACCAAGGTATCGCCACCCAATTGACGCATGGCAATCTCGAAAGAGACGCGGGTGCGCGTCGAGGGGCGCTCGAAGATCATGGCGAGCACGCGGCCCTTCAACGGCTCGCCTTTATCGCGTGTGCCTTTCGGTAGCCCGGCGCGCGCCGATTTCATGGTCCGCGCCATGCCCAGGATGTTTTCGAGGGCGGGACGATCAAAATCGGAGAGATCGAGAAAATGTCGGGAGGCTTCGGCCATCGCGCCTCAGGCGGCTTTCGCTGCAAGCGTCCGGCAGGCCCGATCGAGCCGCTGCACTGCGTCGGCAATGTCGGC
>JBGTJO010000084.1:0-7368 GCA_041745135.1 Aestuariivirga sp.
GAAAAACTCTACTGCGTTTACGTGGCCTGCGGCCAGAAGCGCTCGACGGTGGCGCAGTTCGTCAAAATTCTCGAGGACAATGGCGCGCTCGAATATTCGATCATCGTCGCCGCCACCGCCTCCGATCCCGCCCCGTTGCAATACCTCGCCCCCTTCGCCGGCTGCACCATGGGGGAATATTTCCGCGACAATGGCATGCACGCGCTCATCGCCTATGACGATCTCTCGAAACAGGCCGTGGCCTACCGCCAGATGTCGCTGCTGCTCCGCCGCCCGCCGGGCCGCGAGGCCTATCCCGGCGACGTGTTTTATTTGCACTCTCGCCTGCTGGAGCGCGCCGCCAAGCTGAATGATGAGCAAGGTGCAGGCTCGCTTACGGCGCTGCCCGTCATTGAAACCCAGGCCAACGACGTTTCGGCTTACATTCCAACCAACGTCATCTCGATCACCGATGGCCAGATCTTTCTCGAAACCGATCTGTTCTACCAAGGCATTCGGCCAGCCGTGAACGTGGGCCTTTCGGTGTCGCGCGTGGGCTCGGCAGCCCAGATCAAGGCCATGAAACAGGTGGCCGGCAAGATCAAGGGCGAGCTGGCGCAATACCGAGAGATGGCCGCGTTCGCCCAGTTCGGCTCCGATCTCGACGCCGCCACACAGAAGATGCTCAACCGCGGTGCGAGGCTGACCGAGCTTCTGAAGCAGCCGCAGTTCTCGCCGCTCAAGACCGAAGAGCAGGTCGTGTCCATCTATGCCGGCGTCAACGGCTATTTGGATGCTCTGCCGGTGAACCGGGTGCGCTCCTTCGAGGAAGGCTTGCTGCGCAATGTCCGCGATAAGCACGCCGATATTCTCGACTCGATCCGCACCGAAAAGCAGATCACCGACGCCATGATGCCCAAGCTCAAATCCGCCGTCGACGCTTACGCCAAGTCCTTCGCCTAATGCCTAGCCTCAAAGACCTCCGCAACCGCATCGCCTCGGTGAAGGCGACGCGGAAGATTACCAAGGCCATGCAGATGGTAGCTGCGGCGAAATTGCGGCGCGCCCAGGAAGCCGCGGTGGCGGCGCGCCCCTATTCGGAGCGCATGGCGGCGGTGCTGTCCAATCTTGCTTCCTCGATGGAAGGAAAGGAGGGAGCGCCGCAACTTCTTGCCGGAACCGGCAGCGACCAGACGCATCTCCTTATCGTCGCCACCGCCGAGCGGGGCCTTGCCGGCAGCTTCAATTCCTCAATTGCCAAGCTCGCCCGCGAACATGCCGACCGGCTGATGGCGCAGGGCAAAACGGTGAAAATCTTCACGGTGGGCAAGAAGGGCAATGACGCGCTGAAACGGCTCTACGGCAAATACATCATCGACGCCGTGGATTTCCGAGGCGTGAAGGCGCTTGGTTTCAATCATGCGCAACTCGTGGCGGGCAAACTTCTTAAGCTGTTCGACGAGGGACAGTTCGACGTGGCCACCCTGTTCTTCGCGCAATTCAAATCCGTGATTTCGCAGAAGCCGACCGCACTCCGCCTGATCCCCGCCGCGGTGGGCGAGGCGAAGGCACCCGATCTTGGCGGCGCCATCTATGATGCCGAGCCGGACGAGGGCGAAATCCTCGCCGATCTTTTGCCGCGCAATATCGCGGTGCAAGTGTTCCGCGGCCTTCTCGAAAACGCCGCCTCCGAGCAGGGCGCCCGCATGAGCGCCATGGATTCAGCCACCCGCAACGCCGGCGACATGATCAACAAGCTGTCGATCAGATATAATCGCCAGCGGCAGGCGCAGATCACCAAGGAACTCATCGAAATCATTTCAGGCGCTGAAGCGCTCTAGACGAAAGGACCGAAACCCATGGCAAAGAAACCTTCAAACGGCGCCACCGGCCGCGTGACACAGGTGACAGGCGCTGTTGTCGACGTGGCCTTCGAGGGCGAGCTGCCGCCTATCCTCAACGCGCTTGAAACCATGAATAACGAAAACCGCCTGGTGCTCGAAGTGGCCCAGCATCTGGGCGAAAGCACGGTCCGCTGCATTGCCATGGACGCCACCGAAGGCCTGGTGCGGGGCCAACCGGTGACCAACACTGGCACGCCCATCACCGTTCCGGTGGGCGAGGAAACACTTGGCCGCATCATGAATGTGATCGGCGAGCCCGTCGACGAAGCAGGCCCCATCACTTCGAAAGTCATGCGCGCCATCCATCAAGATGCGCCAACCTTTGCCGAGCAATCGACATCGGCGGAAATTTTGGTGACCGGCATCAAGGTCGTCGATCTCCTCGCACCCTATGCCAAGGGCGGCAAGATCGGCCTGTTCGGCGGTGCTGGCGTGGGCAAGACGGTGCTCATCCAGGAGCTCATCAACAACGTCGCCAAGACTCACGGCGGCTATTCGGTGTTCGCAGGCGTCGGCGAGCGCACGCGCGAGGGCAACGACCTCTATCACGAGTTCATCGACTCGGGCGTTAACATGAAGGGCGGCGGCCAAGGCTCCAAAGCCTCTCTCGTCTACGGCCAGATGAACGAGCCGCCGGGTGCCCGCGCCCGCGTGGCGCTCACCGGCCTCACCGTAGCCGAGCATTTCCGGGACTCGGGCATGGACGTGCTGTTTTTTATCGACAACATCTTCCGTTTCACCCAAGCGGGCTCAGAGGTGTCGGCGCTGTTAGGCCGCATTCCTTCGGCCGTGGGCTATCAGCCCACGCTTGCCACCGACATGGGCACCATGCAGGAGCGCATCACCACGACCAACAAGGGTTCGATCACCTCCGTGCAGGCGATCTATGTGCCTGCCGACGACCTGACGGATCCCGCACCCGCCACTTCGTTCGCCCATCTCGATGCAACGACCGTGCTGTCGCGCGCCATCGCCGAAAAGGGCATCTATCCCGCCGTCGACCCGCTCGACTCGACCTCGCGCATGCTCGATGCCCGCGTCATCGGCGAAGAGCACTATGATACGGCGCGCCGCGTGCAGGTGGTGCTGCAGCGCTACAAGGCGCTGCAGGACATCATCGCCATTCTCGGCATGGACGAGCTCTCCGAAGAGGACAAGCTTTCGGTGGCGCGCGCCCGCAAGATCGAGCGCTTCCTGTCGCAGCCCTTCGACGTGGCCGCCGTGTTCACGGGCTCCCCTGGCGTGCAGGTGAAGCTCGAAGATACGATCAAGGGCTTCAAGGGCCTCGTCGACGGCGCCTACGACCATTTGCCCGAGCCCGCCTTTTACATGGTCGGCACCATCGAGCAGGCGGTCGAGAAGGCCCAACGCCTCGCCGCCGAAGCGGCCTAGAGACGATGGCCGATCTCCACTTCGAATTGGTGAGCCCGTCGCGTCTGCTGTTTTCGGGCAGCGTGGCCTCCGTCACCATCCCCGGCACCGAGGGCGATATGGGCATCTTCGCCGGACACGCGCCGGTACTCTCAACCTTGCGCCCCGGCGTCGTCACCATCACCCGCGACTCCGGACCTGCGGAAAAAATCTTCGTGCGCGGCGGCCTCGCCGAAGTGAACCCTAAGGGCCTCACCCTCCTCGCCGAAACGGCCATCCCCCTAGGCGAGCTCGATGCGGCAACTCTAGCCCAGCAAGTTCAGAACGCCGAGGAAGACGTAGCCGACGCCAAGGAGGACGAAACCCGCAGGCGCGCCAGCGAAAATCTCGAACATCTGAAAGCGTTGCAAGGAGCGCTCTGAAAGCAGGCTCAGTTACCGATCACCAGCCAAGCGACCAGAAACGCGACGATCACCCCGAGCAAGCCAAGGCCGAGCACATAGCGCATGGGTCTCACGAGCACGGCTTGACGGGCCTGCGTGGTGGAACGCTCTACGTGTCGGTCGTCATCATGTGCCATGGAACCTGAACGCGGCAGCTGGCGCTTCAGTTCCCCCATTCCTCACCCTGAGGTGCATGGCGTAAGCCATGCCTCGAAGGGCGCTCTCGGCTAACAGGTGCTTCGAGGCTTGCGCTACGCAAGCACCTCAGCGTGAGGACTTTCTGATTACCTCCCGGCGCGGTTGCCGACTTCCTTCATCCACGACGGTTTGCCGCCGCCGCTGCGCTTGGGCGGGTGGCCGCCGCCGAAATTGCGGTTCCCGCCGCTGTGGTTGCGGTTCTGGCCCTGGTGTTGCGGGCGCTTGCCCTGCGGCGGGCGCTGATGGCGCGGTGGCTCGCCCGTCGGCACATGGGCAAGACCGAGCGGATGTTTCATCACCGGCACGGGCTGGCGAATGGTGCGCTCGATATCGCGAAGCAGTGAACGCTCCTCGGGCGTGCAGAGCGCGATTGCCGTGCCTTCCGCGCCGGCACGCGCCGTGCGGCCGATACGGTGCACATAGCTCTCCGGCACATAGGGCAGATCGTAATTGACCACATGGCTGACACCGTCGACATCGATGCCGCGCGCGGCGATGTCGGTGGCGACCAGCACCAGGATCTTGCCGTTCTTGAAGCCGGCGAGCGCCCTTTCGCGGTTGGCTTGCGACTTGTTGCCGTGAATGGCGGCGGCGGTGAAGCCGGCGGCGGAGAGGCCCTTCATCACCTTGTCGGCGCCGTGCTTGGTGCGCGTGAACACGAGCGTGCGCGTCATGTTGTTGTCTTTCAGGAGCTCCGAGAGAAGTTTCAGCTTCGCCGCCGGATCCACATGAATGACGCTCTGGTTGACCGTGTCGACGGTGGTCGCCACGGGAGCGACCTCAATGCGCACCGGATTGGTGAGCAACGCCGCCGCAAGTCCTGCGATCTCTTTCGGCATGGTTGCCGAGAAGAATAGGTTCTGGCGCACCTTTGGCAGCATGGCCGTAATTTTGCGGATTGCGTGGATGAAGCCCAGGTCAAGCATCTGGTCGACTTCGTCGAGGACGAAGATTTCGACTTTCGCCAGCGTGACCGCGCGCCGCTCGATCAAATCGACGAGGCGGCCCGGTGTCGCCACCAGAACGTCGACGCCGCCGCGCAGGATCTCGATCTGCTTGCCGATGGAAACGCCGCCATAGACCACGGCGCGCGTGACCTTCGTGTTGCGGCCATAGGTCTTGAAGCTCTCCGCGATTTGCGCCGCAAGCTCTCGTGTGGGGGTTAGGATAAGCGCGCGGCATGTGCCACGGGCGGCGCGTTCGGTCTTCTGCGCCAGGCGTTCAAGCATAGGCAGTGCAAAGGCAGCGGTCTTGCCGGTGCCGGTTTGGGCGATGCCCAGAAGGTCGCGGCCCGCCAAAAGTTCGGGAATGGCCTTGGCCTGGATGGGTGTCGGTTTGCCGTAACCTTCGGTGGCGATGGCCTTGAGGATGGGTTGCGACAGATTCAGTTCGTTGAAGGAATCCAATTTAGTTCTCTCGTTCGGAACAGTGGGGAAAGCGCAAGGCATGTCCGAAGCGGCCAAACGCGATTATCGCGAACTGGCCTTGGCCTTGCGCTTAAACTTTCCCACGTGAAAGGAATGTTCGGGATCTCGCTTCGGCCAGAACGGCAGCACCGGATGTGCGCCTCACGTATTCCTTGGTTGGCCGAATGCGATGGCGCTCATATGGGCGGGTTCAGGTGCTATGTCAATGCATTTCTTCCCAGGCGCTCACCCGTTGACAGGACGCGTTGGTTTCACCGTAGGCATAGCGGTTGTTGCACACCGAAACGCGGGGCTGGATGCCGCTGCTCAAAAACATCCTGTCCCCTTCCGCCAGATTGTTCCAGAAGTCGGTCCAAACGCTGTCGGTGTGCCGGACGCCATTTTCCGCCGTCATCCGGAACGGAAGGATGTGGATGGGCACGCTTGCCTGCCCTGCTTTTAAAGCGCCTTCCACCAGCCGATAGATGTCGTCGATGCCTGCATCGGTCATGGCATAGCAGCCGATGGAAACGCAGGCGCCATGGATCATCAGAAACGATCCGGTCCGGCCATGGGCCTGATCGTAAGCGTTCGGGAATCCGATATTGATCGCCCGGTGGTAGCTTGAGCGCGGATTGAGCTGGTGCGAAGACGCAAAATAGAAACCCTCCGGCGCCTGGCCGTCCCCTTCGCGCAACTTCGGCCCTAAGCGGCCGGACCATTTGCAAATGTCATAGGTCAACACCGGTTGAAAGCGGCCCTCCTTCTCCGCCCACACCTCGAGCTTGCTTTCCTCCTTGAAGATGCGAAGAAGCACCGGAACGCCTATGGCCAATCCCGCGGCTTGGAGGCGTTCCTCAAGGCTCCTGCCCGGGAATGCTCTTTGCACGGAGAAATAGTCGCGAAGTTTCGAGGCGACGACGGACCGAGTGTTTTCCGCAAGCGGAAGATCGGATCGCCACAGCGCATAACCGCCCAGCGCCACAACGAGGGCGGCCGCGATCAGCAAAGGTGACCATCGCCGGACAGCCATGGACCAATCTCACACGCCAAGATGGCGGAAATCAGCGATCACCTTCTCGTAGACCGCCCGCTTGAAAGGCACGATCAGCGCGGCGACTTCATCCATCTCGGCCCACCGCCAACGGTCGAATTCCTGCGAATGGCCCAGCGGTTCCAGATTGATTTCGCTCTCCTCGCCGGTGAAGCGCAAGGCGAACCACTTCTGCGTCTGGCCGCGATATTTGCCCTTCCACGCTTTGCCGATGAGATGCTCGGGGAGATCGTAATTATACCAGCGCGGGGATTCCGCGATCACATGCGCGGAGGTGATCGCGGTTTCTTCGGCGAGCTCGCGCAGCGCGGCCTTGGCTGGATCCTCGTCCTGGTCGATGCCGCCCTGGGGCATCTGCCACCATTGACCCTCGCCCTCCTCGTTTGATTTATCGAAGCGGTGGCCGATCCAAACGAGCCCTTGCCCATTGAGCAGCATGGCGCCCACACAGCGCCTGTATTCGGTCACGGCTTTCGCCATCAACTCATGCGCCCTTTATACGCAGCGCTCACCGGCACCAGGACGATGCCCTTCTGCTCAAGCTCCTTTGCCCACTCCGCCACCGTCTCGATGGTGATTTCAAGGCCGGAGCCAGTGCCGACGGCGAAACCGTTGGACCTTGCCACCTCTTCCAGTTTCGCGAGAGCAGCCTCGATGCTCGCTGCATCGGCCACGGCATCGATCACGATATCGGTTCGGCGCGAGCGAAGGCCCGTCGCCTTGCCTACCGCGTCGAGCGAGCTCGTAGGCGCCGCTGCATCCTCGAGAAAGACGAGGCCGCGGGTTTTCATTTCCGCCAGCACCGGACGCAAGCTGGCGGGCTCCGCGAGGAAGCGGCCGCCCAGATAATTGGTGATGCCGGCATATCCCGCAAAGCGGCTCATGTTCCAGCGCAAGGCCTTGATGTTATCGGCCTCCGCCGCTTCCGCCAGCAAGGTGTTGGGTCCGGGATTGTTGGCGGGGTAGCCCTGAGGCTCCATGGGCAGTTGCAGCATGATCTCGTGGCCCTGGGC
>JBGTJO010000085.1:0-3842 GCA_041745135.1 Aestuariivirga sp.
CCTTGCCTCCAATGAATGCTTCCACCAAACTCATCTGGCCCGTCCGCTTCACCGCCATCACGAATCCCTCCGTTCTAAACCAGAGTGAATCACAATCCACAAATTACGCAACAGGCCCCTTTGGGGAGAGGGAGGGGCCCACGCGGAACGCGTGGGGCCGGGTGAGGGGCCAGTCATGGCGTTGAATACCGTACCCCCTCATCCTCCCGTTGCCTTCGGCAACGGGCCCCTCCTTCTCCCTATGGGAGAAGGGAAGAAGTAAGATGATCCGCTTTCTCCTCAAACGGCTGGCGCTGACGCTGCCGACCTTCTTTGCGCTGATGTTTGTCACCTTCATGCTGATCCGGCTGGTGCCGGGCGATCCCATTGAAGTACGGCTTGGCGAGCGGGGGATTTCGCCGGAGCGGCATGCGCTCTTGCGCAAGGAGATGGGGCTTGACCAGCCCATATGGAAACAGTTCGCGGATTATGTCTGGGGGTTGCTGCAGGGTGATTTCGGCATCTCGACGATTTCGAAGACGCCGGTCATTCATGAATTCCTGACGCTGTTTCCCGCGACCATCGAGCTTGCCTTCTGCGCCATGCTTTTCGCCATCGTTCTTGGCGTGCCGGCCGGCGTTATCGCGGCTTCGAAGCGAGGTGGCGTCTACGATCAGTCGATGATGGGGCTGGCGCTTACCGGTTATTCGATGCCGATCTTCTGGTGGGGGCTCATGCTCATCCTTCTCATGTCGAACACATTACATCTGACGCCGGTGTCGGGCCGCATCGATCCCATCAAGTTTTATTTTCCGCAGGTCACGGGCTTCATGCTGATCGACACTTTGCTGTCGGGGCAGAAGGGGGCCTTTACAGATGCCGTGCGCCATCTGATCCTGCCCACCATCGTGCTCGGCACCATACCGCTTGGCGTCATCGCGCGCATGACGCGCTCTTCCATGCTGGAAGTGCTGGAGGAGGATTATGTGCGGACCGCGAGGGCCAAGGGCCTCCCGGTTCGCCGGGTGATCGGCTTGCATGCGCTCCGTAACGCGCTCATTCCCGTGGTGACCGTGATCGGCCTGCAAACCGGCACCTTGCTGGCGGGTGCTGTTCTGACGGAGACGATTTTCGCCTGGCCAGGCGTTGGCAAGTGGCTCGTCGAATCGATCGGGCGGCGCGATTATCCAGCCCTTCAGGGCGGCATCATGCTGATCTCGATGGTCGTCATCATCGTCAATCTGATCGTCGAGTTGCTCTATGGCCTGATCAATCCGCGGATTCGCCATGGCCATTGATACGGTAACCTTAGCGCCGCAAGCTCCGCCGGGGCCGCTTCTGGCGTTCTGGCACGCCTTCCGGGAGAATCGCGGCGCCGTCGTTGGATTGGCCGTCGTTGCCGTGATTGTGCTCACGGCGATCTTTGCCAACGTGCTGGCTCCCCATAATCCGATCGAGCAGTTTCGGGGCTTCAGCAAGATGCCGCCCTTCTGGCAGGAGGGATCGGATCCCCGCTTTCTTCTGGGCACCGACGCCCTTGGCCGCGACATGCTCTCGCGCATCATGTATGGGGCCAGGGTGTCGCTGTTCATCGGCCTTTCGGTGATGGCCGTGTCGATGGTGTTCGGCATCGCCTTTGGGCTGGCCTCCGCCTGGTTCGGCGGCATTATCGATGTGGTGATCATCCGCGTCATGGATTTGATCATGTCGATCCCGGGCCTCGTGCTGGCGATCCTCATCATCGCGGTGATCGGTCCCAACCTCACCAACACGATCATCGCCGTCACCGTGGTTTATCTTCCGCGTTACGTGCGGCTGGTGCGGGCTTCCGCGTTGGCGGAGCTCACCAGGGACTATGTGACGGCATCCAAGGTCGCGGGCGTCAGACCCTGGCGGCTAATGACCGTAACCGTGCTGCCCAATTGCCTGGCACCACTCATCGTGCAGGCGGCCCTTGGCATGTCGGATGCTATTTTAGAGGCCGCAGCTTTGGGCTTTCTCGGCTTGGGTGCCCAGCCGCCGACGCCCGAATGGGGCTCCATGCTGGCCGACACTCGTGATCTGATGAGCTCGCATCCTTGGGTCATGGCGTTCCCCGGCATCGCCATACTGATCACGGTGCTGTCGATCAACCTGGTCGGCGACGGCCTGCGCGACGCGCTCGACCCAAGGCTCCGGCGGAGCTGAGCGTGCCGGGGCTGATCGACACCGTTGTCATTGCCGCAATTGTTTCCGCCGCCGTGACAGCACTTGGCTGGCTTGCCTCGCACTGGAGCGAAACACGCCTTGAGGCGAAGCGCCGCGACGAAAAAATCGTCGACGTGCAAACGGCATTGCTGGCGGAAATCGAGAGCAATCTGACGCGCTATGATGAAATCGATCTCGACAACCATGTGGCGGAGATGACGCGCAGGATTTTGCGCAAAGGGCGGCAGAAGCGCGCGTTCACGCCCTTTGTGCCCCGCGATGCGCCGGAGATTGTCTTTGAAGCGATGCTGCCGGACGTGCACATTCTGCCGACCGAAACCATCGACGATGTGGTGGCTTATTATAAACAGGAGTACAAATTGCGCGAGTTGGCGGAAGATTTACGCAGCGACCGTTATCAGGAGCTGGAGCAAGCCCGCAAGGCGAGGCTTTACGAACACTATGTCTGGCAGATCAAGACGGTATTGATAACCGGAGCCCAGGCGCGCGATGCGCTACGCGGATCGCTTGGGTTGAAGGCGGTCAGTATCCCGGAAGGGGACCCGAGCCCGGCTTCTGAAAACCCGTAGACTGCGGCTTGGACTGTGCCATCATCATTCACCCGTAAACTCAGTAAGCGGAAGGATGGGAATGCGCATTGTACCAAGACTCCCGTGAAGGGGCTGCCACTTCGTTCAGGAAATATAGTACCACTACAAGAAAAAACAAAGGGTAACCGTCGTGCCCCTGCTGGAAATCGTTAACCTCACCGTCGAGTTCAAGACCGGCTCGGGCTGGTTTCGGGCCGTCGACGGGGTGTCGCTCCGAGTCGACAAGGGCGAGGTGATGGCGATTGTCGGCGAGTCCGGGTCGGGCAAGTCGGTGTCCATGCTGGCGGTCATGGGGCTTTTGCCGTGGACGGCCAAGGTGACGGCGGACGCCATGAATTTCGATGGCCGCGATCTCCTCGCCATGCCTGCCGGCGAACGGCGCAAGATCACCGGCAAGGATATCGCCATGATCTTTCAGGAGCCCATGTCGAGCTTGAACCCCTGCTTCACCGTGGGCTTTCAGCTTGAGGAGGCGTTGAAGACCCATCTCGATATGGATGCCAAGACGCGTGAGCGGAGGGTCATCGAACTGCTCGACCATGTGGGCATTCCAGCGCCCAAGTCCAGGCTCTCCTCCTATCCCCATCAGCTCTCGGGGGGAATGAGCCAGCGCGTGATGATCGCCATGGCGATTGCCTGCAATCCGAAGCTGCTGATCGCGGATGAGCCGACGACGGCGCTCGATGTCACCATCCAGGCGCAAATTCTTGAGCTGCTGGTGCGCCTGCAGAAGGATACTGGCATGGGCCTTGTGCTCATCACCCATTCCATGGGCGTGGTGGCGGAGACGGCCGAGCGCGTGAGCGTGCAATATGCCGGGTGGAAGGTCGAGGAGCAGGATGTGGCGACGCTATTCAGCGATCCGCGCCATCCCTATACGGCGGCACTTCTCTCAGCCCTTCCCGAGCGCGCCACGGGGCGGAGGCTTCCCGCTATTCCCGGCGTGGTGCCGGGGCAGTTCGACCGGCCCTCGGGCTGCCTTTTCAGGCCGCGCTGCAAATTCGCAACGGCGTTGTGCGTGAGCACCATACCGCCCCGCCTGGAGGGTGCGCTCTGCCATTACCC
>JBGTJO010000086.1:0-19429 GCA_041745135.1 Aestuariivirga sp.
CCAACCCCAATGTGCAGGCGGGCGATTTCGTGCGGCCGGGGCATATTTTTCCGCTGGTGGCAAAGACGGGGGGCGTGCTGATGCGCTCGGGGCATACGGAAGCGGCTGTCGATCTGGTGAAGCTCGCCGGGCTCCATCCAGTTGGCGTCATCTGCGAATTGGTCAATGACGATGGCACGGTGAAGCGGGGGCCTCAGGTTCTGGCCTTCGCGCGCGAGCATGGGTTCAAGATCATCTCGGTTGCCGATCTCATCGCTCATCGCCAGAAGCGCGAGCGGCTGGTGGAGCAGACGGCGCAATTCGATGTGGCGACGGCCATCGGCACGGCCAAGGGGTTTTCCTATGTGACGCCGTTCGATGCGGTGGAGCAGCTGGCGCTGGTTCACGGCGATATTTCAGGGGGCAAGAATATTCCGGTGCGGCTGCATCGGGAAAATGTGCTGGAGGATGTGTTCGGCAATCGGCGCACGCTCGAGAGCGTTTTTGAAATCTTCAAGAAAGAAGGCCGGGGCATTCTCGTCTATTTGCAGGAAGGGACCGCCGGGGTTCCGGCGAGCCAAATGGCGGCGGATAAACCGGGAAGTGCGGCGCGGCGTGAACAGTCCTGGCGCGACGTTGGCCTCGGCGCGCAAATTCTGCGCGACCTCAATGTCAGCTCGATCCGGCTGATCGCGTCGAGCAACCGGCATTATGTGGGATTGTCCGGCTTTGGGATTGAGATTGCCGAAACGATCAGGATTGGCGAATAGCAAATGGCGAATGGCCCGGCTTAAATCCGCGCAACACTCGGTTCCGCCCGTTCTCATCGGCTGGCGCGAGCGCGTGCGTCTCCCTGACATCGGCATCGGGCCGATCGTCGCCAAGATAGATACGGGGGCGCGGTCGGCGGCGCTGCATGCGGAGGATATTCGCATCACCGGCATGCGGGTGCGCTTTCGTGTTTCGGTGAATGGCCGCCATCACCAGTGCGAGCTTGCGATCAAGGGACGAAGGCGGGTGAAAAGCACGAGCGGGCATAGCGAGACGCGGCCAGTGGTCGAAACGGATGTGAAGATCGGCGGCCATCGCTTTGCAGCCGAGATTACCCTCACCAACCGAACCGACATGGGGGTGCCCATGCTGCTGGGCCGCGCGTCTATCAAAGGCCGCTTTGCGGTTCATCCGGGACGATCCTTCATCGTGTCGCGCCGGAAGAAGCAACCGAAATGAAAATAGCCCTGCTCACCCGCAACCCGAAACTCTATTCGCATCAGCGCATCATGGAGACGGCGATTGCGCGCGGGCACGAGATCGTGCCGATCGATTATCTCCGCTGCTACATGAACATCACGTCGAAGAAGCCGGAGCTTCGCCTCATGGGCGAGAAGCTCACGGGGTTTGACGCGGTGATTCCGCGGATCGCCGCTTCGCATACGTTCTTCGGGCTGGCGGTGCTTCGTCAATTCGAGGTTATGGGCGTTTATCCTCTCAACGAGTCCGTGGCGATCGGGCGTTCGCGGGACAAGCTGCGTTCATTGCAACTTCTGGCGCGGGACGGCGTGGGGCTTCCCGTCACGGCCTTCGCCAAGGATTCGACGCGCACCGACGATGTCATTGAAATCGCCGGCGGCGCGCCCGTGGTCATCAAGCTGCTCGAGGGCACGCAAGGGATCGGCGTGGTGCTAGGGGAAACCCATAATTCGGCGCGCTCGGTGATCGAGGCGTTTCACGGCGCGGATATTGCCATTCTCGTGCAGTCCTTTATCAAGGAGTCTGAGGGTAAAGACATTCGCGCATTCGTTGTGGGGCGGCGCATCGTCGCCACGATGGAGCGCTCGGGCGCCAAGGGCGATTTCCGCTCCAATCTGCATCGCGGCGGCAGCGCCAAGGCGGTGACATTGACGGCGCTGGAAAAGTCAACGGCGCTGAAAGCTGCGCGATCAATGGGGCTCAATGTGGCGGGCGTCGATATGCTGCGCTCGGCGAACGGCCCCGTGGTGATGGAAGTGAATTCATCGCCGGGGCTGGAAGGAATCGAGAAAACCACGAGCGTCGATGTGGCAAAGGCCATCATCGTTTTTCTCGAAAAGAATGCCAAGCCCGGCAACACGCGCACGAAGGGCAAGGGATGAAGCCGTTTCGCATCGGCAGTCACGACATCGATCCCGGGCGGCGCGCCGCTGTCGAACTTCCGGTGAGCGTGCTCTCCAACGATACCCCGATGAATCTGCCGGTGCATGTGTTGCATGGAGCGAAGCCGGGGCCAGTGCTATTCCTCTCCGGTGTGGTGCATGGCGATGAAATTCAAGGCGCGGAGATTATCCGCCGCGTGCTGCAACACGGGCCGCTGGAGGTTGTGGCAGGCACGCTGTTGGCCATTCCCATCGTCAACGCCTTCGGCCTGCTCAATCACTCGCGCTACATGCCGGACCGGCGCGATCTCAACCGCTCGTTTCCCGGCTCCGACAAGGGATCTCTGGCGAGCCTGCTCGCCGATCTTTTCATGCGCGAAGTGGTACTGCGCTCGCAATACGGCATCGATCTCCATACAGCCGCACTCCACCGCAGCAACCTGCCGCAGATCCGCATCTCGCCGGGAGAGCCGGAGCTTCTGGAATTAGCGCAGACCTTCGGGCCGCCGGTTGTGCTGGTGTCGAAGCTTCGCGAGGGCACGCTTCGCCAATGCGCGCGCGATGCGGGGGTCAAGATGCTGCTCTATGAAGGGGGCGAGGCGCTCCGCTTCGACGAGGCGGCGATCCGGGCGGGTGTGGTTGGAATTCTGCGGGTGATGAAGTCGCTCGGCATGATTGCCGCCGCCGATATCAGCCGCGGCAAGGTGCCGCCCGCGCTCTCGCATGCGAGCACCTGGCTCAGGGCGCCCGAAGGCGGCATCCTCCGCGCCAGACGTGCGATCGGCGACCGGGTGAGCAAGGGCGAAAGTGTTGCTGAGATTTCGGACCCGGTGGGGGAGCGGCCGGTCCCGATCATCTGCGATCACGACGGCATCGTTATCGGGCGCACCAATCTGCCCGTCATCAACCGCGGCGATGCGCTCTACCATATTGCGCAGATGAAGGACCCCCGCACCAGCCGCGCCCGCGTCGCACATATCGAGAGCGAACTCGCGCAAGCGCCGCTGTTCGACGAGGATGAGATTATCTGAAGTGCTTTTGATGTTAAAAAAAAAACTCGAAGCCGCAGTGGCGTCATTTACCTATCCCGTCATTGATGACGCCTCCATGGCCGCCATGACAATGGCACGTCTCAACCATATGTGCCTGGGTGCGTCTTGCTGGCGCGCGTGCCAGGCGAGGCTCATCGTAAAACTCCCAAGATCGAGGGGCGGCGGCAACGATACGAAGCGCCTCATGTTGGCGGCCGCTCGTGCCAAGCTCGACGGCAGGGTCATGATGAGGTCGGAGCGAGCGGCGATCTCGACCGCCGCGAAGAAGTTCGGCACGCGCAGCTTCACCCGCCGCGTCCGCCCCATCCGCGCAAGCACTTCATCGACAGGTGCAGGCCCGACGCCGGTGACACTCACCACGATATGCTCAAGCGCCAGAAAGCGGGCGAGCGTGAGCTTTCCGGCCAGCGCAGGGTGATGCGCCCGCATGAGCGTCACGAGTTCTTCGTCATAGAGGCGGCGTCGGTGGATGCCGGCCGGAGCTTCGTCGATCAGCGCCACCATCGCATCCGCGACACCGTGCTCGAGAGCTTCGATCCCGTTCGTGCCCGGCGCGACAATATCGAGATCGAGGGACGGTGCCTCGCGGGCGAGCCGGGCGAGCAAATGCGGCGTGAGCACGGCGGCGTGGAGATCGGGCATAAGAAGCCGGATTCGACCCTTCGCCGTTGCGGGATCGAACGAGTTCGCTTCCAACATCTCTCCTACGCCTGCTAGTATCCTGCGCAACACGGGGAGCACCCCTTCGGCACGGGAGCTGAGGAGGTAGCCGCCCGGCCCATCGACCAGCAGCGCATCCGAAAACAGCGCGCGCAATCGCCCCAGGGCACGGCTCGCGGCCGGCTGGCTCATGCGGAGCCGGTGGGCGGCCCGAGTGACGTTCTTCTCATCCAGCAGCGCCTCAAGCGCCACCAGCAGATTGAGGTCGATCCGGCGTAAATCCACTTCGCGCATGTTGACTATATAACACATGCATTGGACGCATGTAAATTCCGTGCCTATCTGTTCCTCTAACGAGCGAACTGATGGAGGCAATCATGTATGTCGTGCTTGGAGCAAACGGACGGGCCGGCGGCGAGGCAGCGCACGCCCTCATCGAACGCGGCGAGGCCGTGCGTGTCGTCCTGCGCCGCAAGGAACAGGGTGAAAAATGGACAGCCCTCGGCGCGGAGGTGGCCGTCGCGAGCATCGAGGATGCCGAAGCGATGGCCGATGCGCTGAAGGGCGCCTCGGGAGCGTTCCTGCTCAATCCGCCGCCGGTGAACGGCGATCCCTATGCGCGCACGGAAGAACTCGGCGCGGCGCTGGCCGATGCAGCACGACGGGCGCATCTGCCCAAGGCCGTTGTCCTGTCGTCTATCGGAGCGCAGCATGCCTCCGGCACCGGCGTCATCGCCACCCTCAACCAGTTCGAGGCACTGCTTGACGGGGTTGCACCGGCGACAGCCTTCCTGCGGTCGGGCTATTTTGTCGAGACCTGGGGCGAGGTGGCGGAAACTGTCATGTCGGAAAGCGTGCTGCCGACCTTTCTCGAACCTGCGCAGAGAATCCCGATGGTGAGCACGATCGATGTCGGGCGCGCGGCGGCAACCGTGCTGTGCCAGGAATGGACCGGGAAGCGGGTCGTGGAACTGGGCGGACCGGAAGACTGGAGCGCCACCGATGTGGCGTCGGCCTTCGCAGAAGTTCTCGGCCGCCCGGTGGTGCCGGTGCCAGTCCCGCCGGAGCGCCGCGCCGCGCTGCTTGCCGAGGAAGGCGTGCCCGGCGAGGTGGCGAGCGCGCTTCTCGGCATGTATGAGGGAATCGCCAACGGCCTGTTCATGCATCAGAATGAGAGCGAACGCCGGCGCGGCACGATTTCTCTGACGACGGCGATAGAGCGCGTTGTCGCAACGGTTGAACCAGCCGGCCGCTGACCCTCTGTCGAGTAGCGAGTTTTAAGATTCACGCGACCGGCCTTGCCTGATTCACTGCTGCTGGTGATCTGTCAGGAGAAAAAGATGACGAGGAGCCATCACGTTCAAAAAAAGACGGCGCACGCCGCCGCGCAGCAGCGCGCCGATGTCCTGCGCCGCCGCATAGCTTGGATGTTCGACCGTCAGATCGATCTCGACCCCCTAGAGGCTGATCTTCATTGGCGAGACCGCGGCATCCACGAAGAGGCCCGGCGGCGAGGCCGCGCGCCGCGCGGCGAACGATGCCGGGCGACCGTCCCCCACGGCAACCATCGACAACCTATGTGCGGCCGTCGCCGATTGCCTGTTCACGTTCACCGCCGAGGAATGCCGACGCTACTTCGAGGCAGCCGGATACGACCTGGAATTTAAGTCCAATCCGCTCTAGCTGCCGCTCGCGGCTTTGCCGTCCGTGTAGGCTTGCTTGCCCCACACTTGTTTGACGCGCGCGTCGCGGCCGCAGGCTTCGCGGTATTGCTTATAGGCGTCCGACTTCTTGATCCAGCCGAAGCGGGTGAGGATGCGGTTTTTTCCGAGATAGTAGTTCTGATGGTAGTCTTCGGCGTCCGTGAAGGCTGTGAACGGCTTGACCGGCGTCACGACGGTCTTGCCGAGGGCGGCGTTCGCGTCCTTGACGGCGACTTCAGCCGATGTCTGTTGTTCGGGCCCAACCGCAAAAATCGCGGTTTTGTAGCTTTCGCCCCGGTCGCAGAACTGGCCGCCGGAATCGGTGACATCGATGGTCCGGAGGAATCGGGCAACCAGCGCATCGTATCCGATGATGGCGGGGTCGAATTCGACTTTCACCGCCTCAAGGTGCCCTTCATGATTATCGTAGGTCGGGTTTTTTGATTGGCCGCCGGCGTAACCGGAAACGGTCGAGGTGACGCCCTTCAAGGCATCCATATCCTTCTCGACGCACCAGAAGCAGCCACCGGCAAAGACGGCAGTTTCGGCTTTCGCCATGGCCGGCATGGCGGTGATGGCCAAGATCGCAGCGAGCAGAGCTTTATGCATTGGCAGCCTCCTATGAGGGGAGAATATGGCCGGCGCCGGGCCTTCCGCGAAATCACTACGGCTCAAGTTCACGTGATTAGCGCCGGAGGCTGCCCAATATGCCGCGGATCAAGGCGTTGCCAAGCTGGCGGCCGACGCTGGCGGCGGCGTTTTTGATGAAGCGGTCGGTGGCGGAGTCGCGTTCGCGGGGAGCGGCGCGAGTGGCTTTGGCCTCGGCTTTTGCTTCGGTGACCTGTTTTTGTTCGGCGGCTCGAGCGTTCGCCTTCACCAGCAGTTTTTCGTAAGCGGACTCGCGATCCTCGATCTCCTCATATTGTCCGTATAGGGGGGAATTCTTCACGATCACTCGCCGCTCTTCCGGCGTGATGGGGCCGAGGCGGCTCGAGGGCGGGCGGATCAAGGTGCGCTGCACGATGGTGGGCACGCCCTTCTCGTCGAGCACCGAGACAAGCGCTTCGCCCTTGCCGAGCTGCGTGATCGCCTCCTCGGTGTTGAGCTTAGGGTTGGGCCGGAACGTCGAGGCGGCGACCTGCACGGCCTTTTGCTCGCGGGGCGTATAAGCGCGAAGCGCATGCTGCACCCGGTTGCCCATTTGCGCGAGCACGCTTTCCGGGACATCGAGCGGATTTTGGGTGACGAAGAAAATCCCAACGCCCTTGGAGCGGATGAGCTTCACTGTCTGCTCGATTTTCTGCAGGAGGCCCGGCGGCGCATCGGCGAACAGCAGATGGGCTTCGTCGAAGAAGAAGACGAGGTTCGGCCTCTCCGGATCGCCAACCTCGGGAAGCTCCTCGAAGAGTTCCGACATGAGCCAGAGGAGGAAGGTAGCGTAGAGCTGCGGAGACTCCGCCAGCTTGTCGGCGGCCAGCACATTCATGTAGCCCCTGCCATCGCGGGTGGTGCGCATCAAGTCGCCGATCTTGAGTGCGGGCTCGCCGAAGAATTTGTTGCCGCCCTGCTCTTCGATCACCACCAGGCGGCGCTGGATGGCGCCGATCGTCTGGTCGTTGATGTTGCCGTAGTCGGTGGTGATTTCCCTGCCGCGATCGCCCAGGTCCTTGAGCAGCGCGCGGAGGTCTTTCAGATCGAGAAGGGCAAGCCCCTCCTCATCGGCAATCTTGAAGGCAATGTTCATGGCGCCTTCCTGCGCATCGCTCAAGCCCATGAGGCGCGACAGCAGCAGCGGGCCCATCTCCGTGATGGTGGTGCGGATGGCATGGCCCTGCTCGCCAAAGAGGTCCCAAAAAATGGTTGGCGTCGCCTCGAAGCCATAATCGTCAAAGCCGATTTTCTTGGCGCGTTCGAGCAAGGCATCGATGGGTTGGCCGGGCTGGCTGATGCCGGAGAGATCGCCCTTCACGTCGGCTGCGAACACGGGAACGCCGGCGTTGCAGAAGCCCTCCGCCATGATCTGGAGCGTCACTGTCTTGCCCGTGCCGGTGGCGCCTGTGATCAGACCGTGGCGGTTGGCAAGGGCCAACAGCAGCTCCTCGCGCTTTTCGCTTTGGCCGAGGAAAATGGCGGTGTCGGACATGTTTTCCGGTCTTTCGATCTGCTATGGAGGTGTGAGCTAATGCCCATAAAGTACGGATCGGTGAATGCAAGACTTGATTGAGACTATCGTGGCCGATACGGGCCTCGATGCGGCAACGGCGGAGCGGGCGCTCGGCATGCTGCTGGGTCTTGTGAAAAGCCACGGCGATCGGGCCAAGGCTGCGGAATTATTCGCGAAGCTGCCGGGGGCCGCCGAACTAGCGGCAAAACACGGGAGCGGCGGGTTCATGGGCGGGCCGCTCGCAACGATGTCGAAGCTTTCAGCGGCCGGGCTCTCCATGGAACAGATCAAGCAAGCGGGGCGGCTGACGCTCCGCTACGCCAAGGAAAAAGCGGGAGCAAGCCTGGTGCGCGAGGCCGCTGGTTCCATTCCCGGTCTGGGCGGTTACGTATGATGAGCGATTTTCCAGCGGCTACCTGCGAGGATTGGCTGCGCCGGGTTAGCAATGTCTTGGAAAACGCGGGGCTCGCACAAACAATAGGCTCCAAAACCACTGACGGCATTTTGATGGAACCGCTGTACAGTCAGGCTGCGGGGGCCCGGGCAACCCGTGCCGTCGTTGCGCCGTGGATCGTGCAGGCGCGCGTCGATCATCCGGACGCCGCGAAGTCTAACGCGCAAGCGCTCGACGATCTCGCCAATGGCGTTACCGGGCTTACGCTGGTGTTCGAAGGGCATCCGGCGGCGCGGGGCTTTGGCATTGCGGCTGAAGATTTGCCGCGCGTGCTTGGGGATATTCATCTCCATGCGATCGCACTGCGCCTGGAGGGGGATGCCGAGGCCGCAAAGGCTCTGGCGCAATTCGTGGCCCGGCAGCCCATCGATCCGGAGCGGCTCGATGTGAGCTTCGGCCTCTCGGACGCAGCGCTGGTGAAGGACCTTGCGGCGCAGGGCTTCGGGGGTCCGTTCTTCGAGGCCGATGGGCGCCGCTGGCATGAGCAAGGGGCGAGCGAGGCGCAGGAGCTTGGCGCGGTTCTGGCGAGGGCGTCGGGTTTTCTCCGCGATGCCGACCCGTCTCATATCGGCGTCACGCTGGCGGCGGACCAGGATATGTTCCTGACGCTCGCCAAGTTCCGCGCCATGCGGCTGTTGTGGCGGCGCCTGAGCGATACGGATTTGCGCATTCACGCCGAAACCAGTTGGCGCATGATGGCGGCACTCGATCCGCATAGCAATATTTTGCGCTGCTGCGCTGGAGTGTTCGGCGCGGGACTTGGGGGCGCGGATTCGATCTGTGTACTGCCTTTCTCTATGGCGCAGGGATTGCCTAACAGTTTTGCGCGGCGGGCAGCGCGCAATGTGCAAACGGTGCTGCTGGAAGAAAGCAATCTCTGGCACATCGCCGATCCCACTTCGGGAGCGGGGTACGTAGAGCATCTGACGCGTGAGCTTTGCGAAATGGCGTGGGATGTGTTCCAGAAAGCGGAGCGAGGAAAGTGGCCGGTGCTTGACGTTGACAACACAACAAGCAGGCCGGTGATCGGAACGAGCGTCTATCGGTTGCCGGAAGAGCGCCCGCCTGAGGTTGACTCTTTTTATCCGTCATCCCGGCGAAAGCCGGGACCCACGGATAGGACAGGCGTTATCAATGAAGTGTCGTCACGCGGAGAGATGGGTCCCGGCTTTCGCCGGGATGACGCAATAAAGGAACGTCACTCCCGCCCGGATGACGAAAGAAATTGGACGACCGCGGAAGCGATCGTTGTTAAGTCCCGCTACACCGCAGAGGACACCCCCGGCTTCATCGAAACATTTCCCGGCATCGCGCCCTATCTGCGGGGGCCCTACCTTACGATGTATACGACGCAGCCCTGGACGATCCGGCAATATGCGGGCTTCTCCACGGCGGAGGACTCCAACGCCTTCTATCGGCGCAATCTCGAAGGCGGGCAGATGGGACTTTCCATCGCCTTCGATCTGGCGACGCACCGCGGATATGATTCCGATCATCCGCGCGTCGCCGGCGATGTTGGCATGGCGGGTGTCGCCATCGATTCGATCTACGATATGCGCACGCTGTTCGACGGCATCCCGCTCGACAAGATGACCGTGTCCATGACCATGAATGGGGCGGTGCTGCCGATCATGGCGCTTTATATCGTGGCGGCGGAGGAACAGGGTGTGCCGCCTGAAAAATTGGCGGGTACCATTCAGAACGATATCCTGAAAGAATTCATGGTGCGGAACACTTACATCTATCCGCCCGGGCCTTCGCTGAAGATCGTTTCGGATATTTTCAAATACACTTCCGAACGGATGCCGAAGTTCAATTCGATCTCGATCTCCGGCTATCACATGCAGGAAGCGGGGGCGACGGCGGACCTTGAACTTGCCTATACGCTGGCGGACGGTTTGGAATATGTACGCGCGGGAGTGGCTGCCAGACTTGACATCGACAGTTTCGCGCCGCGGCTTTCCTTCTTCTGGGCCATTGGCATGAACTTCTTCATGGAGGTGGCGAAGCTCCGTGCCGCGCGCGTGTTGTGGGCGAAACTGATGCAGCGCTTCCACCCGAAGGAAGACCGTTCGCTGATGCTTCGTGCCCATTGCCAAACTTCCGGATGGAGCCTCGCAGCACAGGATGTCTTCAACAATGTGACGCGCACCTGTATCGAGGCGATGGCGGCGACGCAAGGGGGCACGCAGTCGCTGCACACCAATTCGCTCGACGAGGCGCTGGCGCTGCCCACGGATTTCTCGGCGCGCATTGCGCGGAATACGCAGCTGTTCCTGCAACAGGAGGCGGGCACGTGCCGCGTCATAGATCCCTGGGGCGGCAGCTATTTCATTGAGAAGTTGACTGCCGACCTCGCGGCCAAGGCCTGGGCTCATGTCGAGGAGATCGAAAAAATGGGCGGCATGGCCAAGGCAATCGAGGCCGGCGTGCCGAAGCTCCGCATCGAGGAAGCAGCAGCGCGCACCCAGGCGCGAATCGATACGGGCGAGCAGACGGTTGTCGGCGTCAACAAATATATCGCCGATGCCGATACGGAGATCGATATTCTGAAGGTGGACAACTCGGCCGTGCGGGCCAAGCAGGTCGAAAAGCTGGCGCGGCTTCGAGCCGAGCGCGACGAAGCGCAATGCATGGCAATGCTCGAGGAACTTTCTCTCGTGGCGAAAACTGGCCAAGGCAATCTTCTTGCCGCCGCCATCGATGCGGCGCGCGCCAAGGCGACGGTTGGCGAAATCTCCGCGGCGCTGGAGAAGGTGTGGGGACGCCATCAGCCGATGACCCGCGTCGTCAAAGGCATCTATGCGGCAACGCCACGCGACCAGCACAAGATCGATGCGGCGAAGCGCTCGGTTGCAGCCTTCAAGGAGGCGGATGGGCGGGCACCCCGCATTCTTGTCGCGAAGATCGGGCAGGACGGGCACGACCGGGGACAGAAGGTGATCGCCTCCGCCTTCGCCGATATCGGGTTCGACGTGAAGATCGGCGCGCTGTTTGCCACCCCTGAGGAAGTGGCCGAGATAGCGGTGACGCAGGAAGTGCATGTAGTGGGCGTCTCCTCGCTCACCGCCGGGCACCTCGCCCACATCCCGCCGCTCAAGGCCGCGCTGGAACAAGCGGGGCGCGGCGACATCATGATCGTCGTCGGCGGCGTCATTCCGCCTGCGGATTTGAAAGCGCTTGAATACATGGGCGTTGCGGCAGTGTTTCCGCCCGGAACCGTGATCCCCGAAGCCGCACAGGCGCTGCTCGACCGGCTTAACCAGCGCCTCGGCTACGCGCAGAAAGCGGCGGAGTGAGTCGTGCCTCTCCGTCATTCCGGCGAAAGCCGGAATCCCGCTTTCGCCTAAGCTGGACCCCAGCTTTCGCTGGGGTGACGGTTTGGTGAGGTGAGCGGCACTCCGTTTGCAGCGCAATCGCCGGAGTGTGCCAAAATGAACTTCGCGCGCCGATCTTTGCTGGCTGGATTGCCGCTGCTCGCGGCGCGGCACGCGCTCGCAAAAGCGAATCAACACATGGATGTGCAGGCGGAGCTTGAGAAAGCGATCGAGGGCGATGGGGTGTTGCGCCTGCCGGCTGGATCGTTCAGCGTATCGAATCTGCGGATCGGCGGGACAGTGCGGCTCGAGGGCATAGCGGGGCAAACGGAACTTGTTTCGCACGATGGCTCGCCGGTGCTTCTGGTGGAACATGCGGCGAATGTTACAATCTCGGGAATCACTTTCGATGGTGGGGAAGTCGTTGGGCGCAACGCCGTGGACTTGTCGATTGAGGCGTGCGTGTTCGTTAATTCAAAGGCAAGCGGCCTCCGGCTGGAGGTTTGTTCGGGGCGGGTGACGGGCAATAATTTTTCCGGCATCGCGCAGACGGCGCTGTTTGCGCGCGACTCCAAGGGCCTGGAAATCTCCGGCAATCATGTTCGCGATATTGGCAATAACGGGATACAGGTGTGGACCTCGGAGCCCCGCGAAGACGGCACCAGCGTTTGCAACAATCGCGTTGAACGCATTGCAGCGAAAGATGGGGGGACGGGGCAGAACGGCAATGGCATCAATATCTATAGAGCCGGCAATGTTACGGTTTCCGGTAATCGGATCAGCGATTGCGCTTTCTCCGCGATCCGGAATAATTCCGGATCGAACTGCCAGATCATCGGCAACTCAATTTCGCGCGCCGGAGAAGTGGCGATCTATTGTGAGTTCGCATTCGAGGGGGCGGTCGTGTCCAACAATCTCATCGAGGATGTCGCTTTCGGGATTTCGATCACCAATTTCAACGAAGGCGGCAGGCTGGCGGTCGTTGCCAATAATCTCGTGCGCAGGGTGAAGGGCGGCGGCAGCTTGCCGCAAACATCGGCGGTTGGAATCGCAGCGGAGGCGGATGCGCAGGTGACGGGGAACGTTGTCGAGGATGCGGCGGAGGCTGGAATCAATCTGGGTTGGGGGAAATATTGCCGCAATCTCTCGGCGAGCAATAATACGATCCGCAATTGCGGGCGCGGTATTGCGTTCTCCCTTAGCCAGGGTGCGGAGCCTGTGATGATCAGCGGCAACCGAATTGCGGACGCGCGGATCGCTGCAATCCAGGGGATGGACTACGATGACGCGGTGACAGGCGATCTCTCCGTTGCGGGTGCTGCGATACCGGCGGGGAGCATGATTGTGGGCAATTTGGTGTAGGCCCTCACCTTCCCATGCTTCGCATGGGTCCCTTCCTCTCCCCACAGGGGAGAGGAGAATCTTTAGCGTAAGCCGTCTTCGCCTTTGATTTCTTTGGCCTGGAGGCCGCCGACTCTCGGGAGCGGGCGGCCGGCGGAGGTGACGGCGAGGGCTATCATGATCTCGTTGGCGCGGGGGGCGTCGTTGATGCGGACTTCCATGCCGTCGAAATGGCTGCGGACGAAGGCGGCGTCCTTGTGGCCCAAGGGTATGTCCAGGACCACGCCCATGCCGCCGCGCTTTTTTGATGATGGAATGAGAGCGGCGCCCTTGCCGAGAACCTTGCGGAAGGGCGTGCCGAGTTTGGGATGGAGGATGGCGGCGGCGTGTTCAAGCTCGCCGTTTTCGCCAACGGCGGCGGCCTTGCCGTAGCTTTGGACTTCGCCGCCAAGCGCAGCTACGGCACGCTCGGCGAGAAGGAGGCCGAGTTCTTCGCCGATATCGATGAGCAGCGACAGGTCTTCCTGGAATATTCCGGCAAAGGGATTTTCGATGACGGCGACGGCGGCGGCGCGGCGCAAGGGGGGAGAGATCGTTTGTCCCTGCTCTGCCAAGGTTTCATCGATGAAGGTTACGATCTTGCGGAGCTTCGCTTTCATCTGAGCCCGTCCTCTCCCTTGATGTCGCGTGGGGCGAGGCCGCCGGCGCGGCTGTGGATGCGGGCGCCCGTCGTCATGACGAGAGCGAAGACGATCTCGCGCGCGCGAGGCGCATCGGGGACGCCTACTTCCATAGCATCGAGGTGACTGCGCACATAGGAGGCATTGACGTGGGTGATCGGGATGTCGAGCCTGGTACCGGGGCCGCCCACTTTCTTGGTTGAAGGCACGATGGCTTTGGCGCCGCCGAGCAGCTCGCGCATGGCGTAACCGCCGGGCGCATGCCAGAGGGCGCCATGCTCGATCTCGCCGGCTTCGCCGACGATGGCGCCCTTGCCATAACCTTCGATGAGCCTCGCATCGCCGAGCGCTGCGATGAGGCGGCGGGCCATGTCGAGGCCCAGCGGTTTCAGATCATCCATGAAGGGGGCGATGTCGGCGTGGTATTTTCCCGCGAAAGGATTCCGGATGACGGCGAGCACGCATGCCCGCCGTAGCGGAGTTGGCGCGATAGGTCCGCCCTCGTGCAGGATCTCTTCGACGGTGACTACGAATTTCCTGACGTCAGGCATGGGCAAGCCTTCGACTCGCGGCGATTTCGCCGATCGTTCGTGTCATGCCAGCAAGATGAAGGGCGGCGGCCGCAATGATCCCCTGGCTGATCATCGCTTGAGCGGAAGACATGCCATGATCGAGCGCGCTTGCGATTTCGCTGCGGGACAGAGGGCCGACGTTCCGCGTTATAAGGCGGGAGCCGAGATCGTTGTCTGGCTGAAGTTCACAAGCGGGAATACGGGTGATGGCCGGGTGGCCGGGCAGATCGACGGCATTGGCGATGATGGTGGCCGCCGCGTCGGCTGCGCTTGCAGTCAAGGCGAGCACGGTCACGGCATCGACGATGCCGAGCGAGAAACTGCGGCCGCGCCAACCGCTGGTGGCGATGCCGCGTATGGGATCGGACGCGTGGATGCGGGTTTGGGCAAAGAGCGATGGCTGATCGGGACGGTCAACGAGGCCGATCTGAAAGTTCTGCGAAGGCGAGAGGTGGAGGGCGATGTCGCCACCATTGTTCACATAGGCGCGCTCCAAATTGGCCGCCGCGTTCATCGCGCCAAGAACTTCCTCGGCGACAGCGCCAGCGACCGCGGCCATGGGGGTGATGAAGCTCCCTTCGGCATGCACGAGAGTGGCGCGCCACATGCACTTGGCAACCGCGCCGCTCGGTGCGGGGCCGGTGGGCTGGCGCAGAAGGCTTAACTCCGCGCATAGTTCATCAAGGATAGTGGAAAATCTTGCGCGAGCAACTTCGTAGGCTAGCGCTACTTTACTCGGCGTCCCATCGGCTTCGATGATAAGATCGATGGGTCCATCGTGGAGATGCAGCCTGCGGCCGTCCGGCAGCATATTGGCATGGGCGCGGGTCATGTTTTTCGCGCCGCCAGAATTTCTTGCAGCGGCCGCACGTGCTCCATGTGTCCGCCGAGGGCTGAGTAATCGTCCCGGCGCATGGTGAACTCGATGGGGGCCACGAGGGCGGGTGTCGGCACATAGCCGAAGGCATTGGCTGGCAATCGGGTTACGTCGACCATGAAGGTGATGCCGCCGCCGGGCCAGACGTAAACGGGTGCGCCGCCGGCGGTGACGCGGGTCAACGCGTCTTTCACCGACAGCGTCAGGCGCACCGGATTTTCCGTGACGCCGGCGCGAAGCGAGCCTCCGGCGCCACCCATGAACAGAACTGTCGAAAGTGCAGGTTCGCAATTCTCCGCGATACGCTCGACGGAATGTTTAAGCGCAGGCGGCAAGTCCTTCTCTATCGGCGTGCAAGTGCCATCGAGCTCGAAGTAAGCGTAGTGCTCGCCCGTGGTGGAGACCATGAGAAGCCGCAAGCCGGGCCAGGCACCCTGGGGATCGAATGGTTTGAGAATGGACAAGGGATCGGTGAGATTGGTGCCGCCCCAGCCGGCGCCGGGCTCCGCCACCTTGAAATAGCGGCCGGGAGTCGAGCGGTGGCCCTGTATCTTGATGCCGGTTGCGGGCAGGCCGAGAAATTTTCCGGCTTGGTGTTCGGAGAGGACGCCGGTGATGTGATCGTCGACCACCACAACCTCGTCCACATGGCCCTGCCATTGCCTGGCGAACATGCCGATGGTGGCGGAGCCGCAGCCTACGCGCATGCGCTTCTCGGTTGTGCCGTTAACGATTGGCGGTTTGCCGGCCTCAATCATGACGCGGGCGCCATTGTCGATCATTGCCTCGACGGGTTTGCGATTGCAGAGATCGAGAAGGGTTGCGCAGGTGACGCGGCCTTCCTTCTTGGAGCCACCGGTCAGATGCCTGACCCCTCCCAGCGACAACATCTGGGAGCCGTATTCGGCGGTGGTGACGTGACCTACCTCCTCGCCCTCGACGCGGACGGCGGCGCGCTCGGAACCCAGATGCCGGTCGGTGTCGATCTTCACCTTGACGCCGCAATAGCTGAAGATGCCTTCCGTCACGACGGTCACCATATCGATGCCATTCACCTCGGAGGAGACGATGAAGGGTGCGGGCTTGTAATCGGGATAGGTGGTACCGGCACCGATGGCGGTGAGAAAGGTGTTCCCGGGGGCGATCACGTCGCCATCCCACGGCTTGCTATGATCGAGGAAGGAGACGACCTTGCCGCCGCCATCGAGGGCGCGCTCGAGGAGCACATGGGGATCGACGCGGACCAGTTGGCCGCCACGGTTGCCATAGCGGTCGCAAGCGCCCAGCATGCCGTCTCGGATGTAACAGAGCACCGGACAGGCATCGCAGCGGATTTTATCGGTGGCGGCAGTCGTCATGGCACATATCTATCAGCGCTCTGAAAAACATGCACGGGCAAAGCTCTACTCACTCTATCCCGTCATTCCAGCGCAAGCTGGAATCCCGCTTACAAGCGGAACAAAAGTTAAAGCGGGATTCCGGCTTTCGCCGGAATGACGGGTTGGGGAGAGGCGCGGTGATGGTGGGCGAAAATGGCGGCGCGGACACGCTCGGGCGTGGCGGGGGTTCGCATGATGCGGGCCCCGGTGGCGTGGGCGATGGCGTTGAGAATGGCGGGAGCGGTCGGGATGAGCGCCTGTTCGCCGATCCCCTTGGCACCATAGGGACCCGCGGATGAGGCGCATTCCACCAGGATCGATTCGATGGGCGGCACGTCGCCGATGGTCGGGATCAGATAGTCGTGCAGGTTTTCGCCGCGGCCCGGCGTGAATTCCTCCATGAGCGCCATGCCGATGCCCTGGGCCACACCACCTTCGATCTGGCCCTCGATCAGAACCGGGTTGATGGCGCGGCCGACATCATGGGCCGCCGTCACCTTCAGCACCTTCACGGTACCCAGACGAATATCGACCTCGATCTCGGCCATATGCGCGCCGAAGCCATAGACGGCATAGGGAGAGCCTTGGCCATTGGCATCGAGCGGGCTGGTGGGCGGATCAAAGGATTCCTCCGTACACAGAACATAACCATGAGGCCCTATAGCCAAACCATTGAGGGCTACCGTGCGAATGATCGAGGAGTCTTCGATTGCGATTTTTCCGTCTGCGATTTTGATGCTAGCTGAATCTCCGGCATTGGCGAGTCGGAGAATCTGTCGGCGCAGGGCATGGCCCGCTAGTTCGGCGGCCTTGCCGGTGACGAAAGTTTGCCGCGAGGCGGAGGTCTTACCGCAGTCGGGCGTCAGATCTGTGTCGGCGGAGACCAGATCGACGGAGGACAATGGCAGGCCCACCGCATCGGCGGCGATCTGGGCGATCACCGTGTTGGAGCCCTGCCCGATATCGACCGCACCCTGATGCAGCGACAAGCGGCCATCGCGCTTGAGCCCGAGGCGCACGGTCGAGGGATTGGGGAGAGAGGTGTTGCCGCAGCCATAGAACATTCCGGCGACGCCAGCGCCACGGCGTTTCGCATGGGCTTGCAGATTGAATTCACGGGCGTCGTCTTTCGCCCTTTGCCAATGGGGCTGGAGCGCTTCAAGGCATTCGCGGAAGCCTACGCCATCGCCCATGACCTGGCCCGTGACGGTGGGCGTTGTGTTGGTGAGCGCGTTCAGGATGCGGAATTCGAGCGGGTCGAGATCGAGTTTCGCCGCCAGCATGTCGAGCATCTGTTCCTGGGCGATCACGGTTTGCGGCACGCCGAAACCGCGAAAGGCGCCGGAGGGCACGCAGTTGGTGTGAACGGCGCGGGCGCGAGCGCGATAGCTCGGCACCACATAGGGGCCCGAGGCATGGACGGGCACGCGGTTGGCGACGGTTGGCCCCCAGGACGCGTAGGCGCCGGTGTTGAAATCGGCATCGAAGTCCATGGCGATGATGCGGCCATCACGGCTAGCGCCCATGCGCGAGCGCATGCGAGCCGGGTGGCGCTTGGTGGTGGCCATGATGGATTCCGGCCTGCTGTAAACCATCGCAGCGGGCCGGCCGGTGAGCCAGGCCGCGAGCGCCACGAAAGGCTGCACGGAGAGATCAAGCTTCGAGCCGAAGCCGCCGCCGCAGGCGGAGGGAATGATCCGCACGCTTTCGGGCGGAAGCCCGAGAATTGCCGCCGTCTCGTCGCGGTCGAGATAGGGCGACTGGGTGGAGACGGTGATCTCGATGCGCTCTCCCACACGCTGGGCCCAGCCGGCTTCGGGCTCCACATAGGCGTGTTCGACGAAGCCGGTTTCGAATTCAGCTTCGATGGTGCAGTCCGCGGCGGCCATGGCGGCATTGACATCGCCCGACAGCACGCGGCCTTCCACCAGCACATTGCCAGGACGGTTGGCGTGGAGCTGGGTGGCTGTGGATGAAAGAGCCTCGTCCATCGTCAGCATGGACGGAAGCTCCGTCCACCGTACCGGGAAAGCGGAGAGGTCCAGGGCTTCAATGGCGTCCTGCTCGCCGACGATGACGGCTACCGGCTCGCCCCTGTAACGGGTTTCCTCCGCGGCGAAGACCGGCTGATCCATGAACGGCGCCAGCACGCCGAAAAGATTGCGCCCGGGAACATCGTATGACGTCAGTATACGGACGATTCCGGGATTTGCAGCGCGATAGGTTTCGAGATCGCCGAGGACAAAACTGGCGCGATGGTAGGGTGAACGGATGGCGCGGACCCACAGCGCGCCCTCCGGAACGCTGTCGGCGCCATAGGCTTCCGTGCCGGATATTTTTGGGGCGCCGTCGAGGCGGATCACTTGCGCGCCAACTGCGCGGCCCGCGGCGGGCTGAAAGTCATGCCCGGTTTGGCCCATGGCAACATCGGACACGGCGTTGATGATCTTGCGATAGCCGGTGCAGCGGCAGAGTACACCGCTGAGGGCATCGGCGATCGCCGCCTCGCCGGGATTCACCTCGTGCTCCAGAAAACGCGCGGCGGAAACCAGCATTCCCGGCGTGCAGATGCCGCATTGGGCAGCACCCCGCGAGAGGAACGCCTTCTGCAATGCGCTTCCCGACTTCGTGGCCTCGCCCAAGCCTTCGATGGTGACGACTTTCGCATGGGCGACTTGGGCAACTGCCACAAGACAGGCGCAGGCAAGCTCGCCATCGATCAACACCGTGCAGGCGCCGCAGTCGCCGGCATCGCAGCCAACTTTCGTGCCCCTCAGACCGAGATCGCCGCGCAGCACCTCCGTCAGGCGGCGCGATGGCGGGCTTCGGGATTTCACGCCGCGTCCGTTCAAGACGAATGAAATCGCCTCGGTCAAGTGATGACTCCCGCAGCACGGTCCAGCGCTTCGCCGATGAGATGCAGGGCAGCCTCGCTGCGATAGGCGGCCGTTGCTCGCACATCGTCTATGGGGGAGAGTCCGGCGATGTGATGCGGCGCGACCATGGAGGATGGGCGCACAGCAGCGTCCAAGTTCCGCAAATCGGTTTCCAGTGCGGTAAGGCGTTGGGCCACCGCCGATGCCGCGCCTACGGCGATGCGCGCATCGGCGATGCGGCCA
>JBGTJO010000087.1:0-3232 GCA_041745135.1 Aestuariivirga sp.
GTCGAGGCCGTGCTTTCCGTCGATCCGGGAGCTGAGGTGAAGGCGGGCGACATTCTCGCGCGCATCCCGCTCGAGAGTGCCAGGACCCGCGACATCACGGGCGGCCTGCCCCGCGTGGCGGAACTCTTCGAGGCTCGCCGCCCCAAGGACCACGCGATCATCGCGGAGATTTCGGGCCGCGTCGAGTTTGGACGCGACTACAAGAACAAGCGCCGCATCCGCATCGTGCCGCAAGACGAGGCGCAAGAGGCGGTGGAGTATCTCATCCCCAAGGGCAAGCATTTGCCGGTCCAGGAGGGCGACTTCATCGAAAAGGGTGAATACATCATGGACGGCAATCCCGCCCCCCATGATATTCTGGCGATCAAGGGCGTTGAGGAGCTCGCCTCCTACCTCGTCAACGAAATCCAGGAGGTCTATCGTTTGCAAGGCGTCAGCATCAACGACAAGCACATCGAGGTGATCGTCCGCCAGATGTTGCAGAAGGTCGAGATCACCGATGCGGGTGAATCGACGTTGCTCGTCGGCGAGCAGTTGGACCAGATCGAGCTCGAGCAGGAGAACGCCAAACTCGAGGCCGATGGCCGCCGTCCAGCATCGGGTGTCCCGGTTCTGCTCGGCATCACCAAGGCGAGCTTGCAGACGCGGTCCTTCATCTCGGCCGCGTCGTTCCAGGAAACGACTCGCGTCCTCACGGAAGCGGCAATCCAGGGCAAGATCGACACGCTTGAAGGCCTGAAAGAGAACGTCATCGTCGGCCGTCTCATCCCGGCAGGCACGGGCGGCATGCTGGCCCGCCTCAAGCAGATCGCCGAAAAGCGCGACACGCTTATCCTGGAAGAGCAGGCGAGGACTGCACAACTTCCGCCGGCTGCGGAATAAAGCTCAAACCCGGCGGCGCGATCCGCCGGGTTTTCTACATGCGCTCAGTGCACGGGTGCTAAGGCGTGAACGGGATCGGGCTCGATAAGGCCGATCATGGCGCCTGTGGAATCGGTGACGACCGATAGTTTGCCGACGCCCGGAACGCTGGTGGCGGAGCGCATGACCTCGCCCCCCGCACTGGCGGTTTCTGTTTCCGCCCGATCGATATCGGCGACCGACATATAGGTCATCCAATGGGAGGGAATGCCTTCATAATCGGGCGCCGTGAGTTCGAAAATGCCGCCCACCGGCCGGCCATCCTTGCGGGCGATCCAATACGCGGCGCCGTCAGGCAAGGGCGTGGGTTCAAATTGCCACCCTAGGGTATTGCCATAAAAGGCGAGTGCGGTTTGCGGCTCCCAGGTGTTCAGTTCATGCCACCAGGTCTTGTTCGGCGTGGTCATTCGAGAATCCCCTCTGATGATCGAAAGTTTCCGCCGTCGAGAGCGAAGGTGACCTTTCGGCGGGGCGATGATGTGGCCGCAATAGGATGAATTGTGGCAGCGGTTTTTCCAGCGCTCAGGGGTTGACGGATAGGACTCGCCCGAGTAGAACCCGCCTCGTTCTCAAGCAGCAGGCAGTCGGTGCTTCGCGTACCGAAACGCTGGCTGGAGAGCAAGACGAACGAAATTCAAGGTCAAGACCCCATGGCCCTGCCGGCTGTGCGGTCCTCTGGTTTTGGGCGCTGCGCGATCCAGGAACCCGGATCGGACAGTGCCTTTGAGCATGGGTTAAAGGGTTTCAGTGGTCAGCAAGAAGAGAACAAGGGCCTGATGCCGACGATCAACCAGCTTATCCGCAAGCCGCGCCTGGCTCCCACCTACCGGAACAAGGTGCCGGCGATGCAATCGTGCCCGCAAAAGCGCGGTGTTTGCACGCGCGTTTATACGACGACGCCGAAGAAGCCGAACTCGGCGCTCCGCAAGGTCGCCAAGGTGCGCCTGACCAACGGCTTCGAAGTGGTGAGCTACATTCCCGGCGAAGGCCATAATCTTCAGGAACATTCGGTGGTCATGATCCGCGGGGGCCGCGTGAAGGACCTTCCGGGCGTCCGTTATCACATCATTCGCGGCATTCTCGATACGCAAGGCGTCGTCAAGCGCCGCCAGCGCCGTTCGAAATACGGCGCCAAGCGTCCGAAGTAGAGCGGGGAGGGCTTAGAAACATGTCACGTCGTCACCGCGCCGAAAAACGCGAGATCAACCCGGACCCGAAATTCGGCGATCTTGTCGTCTCGAAATTCATGAACAACCTGATGTATGAGGGCAAGAAGTCGGTCGCCGAAGGAATCGTCTATGGCGCCATGGAGAAAATCCAATCCAAGGCGAAGCAGGACCCTCTCCAGGTCTTTCACGACGCACTCAACAATGTTGCCCCGGCAATCGAGGTGCGCTCACGCCGCGTCGGCGGCGCCACCTATCAGGTGCCCGTCGAAGTGCGCAACGAGCGCCGCCAGGCGCTTGCCATCCGCTGGATCATCATTGCCGCACGGGGCCGCAACGAAACCACCATGATTGAGCGGTTGTCCGGCGAACTGCTCGATGCCTCCAACAACCGCGGCACGGCGGTGAAGAAACGCGAAGACACCCACAAGATGGCGGAGGCGAACCGCGCCTTCTCCCATTACCGCTGGTAAACTCCGATGCCCCGCGCCCACGCCATCGAGGATTATCGCAATTTTGGCATCATGGCCCACATCGATGCCGGCAAGACGACGACGACCGAGCGTATCCTCTACTACACCGGCAAGAACCACAAGATCGGCGAAGTGCACGACGGCGCTGCCACCATGGATTTCATGGAGCAGGAGCGCGGCATCACCATAACATCAGCCGCCACCACTGCCTATTGGCAGGGCAAGCGCCTGAACATCATCGATACGCCGGGCCATGTAGATTTCACCATCGAGGTGGAGCGTTCGCTCCGCGTTCTCGACGGCGCCGTGTGCGTGCTCGATTCCAACCAGGGCGTTGAGCCGCAGACGGAAACCGTGTGGCGGCAAGGCGACAAATATAACGTTCCGCGCATCGTGTTCTGCAACAAGATGGACAAGACCGGCGCTTCCTTCGAGCAGTGCATCAAGGACATCAAGGAACGCCTCGGCGCGAGACCGGTTCCGATCCAGCTGCCCATCGGCGCTGAAGCGGAATTCAAGGGGCTGATCGATCTCGTCCGCATGAAGGCGGTCATCTGGGAGAACGAAGCTCTCGGCGCCAATTACCACGATGAAGAAATTCCCGCCGATCAGCTCGAAGCCGCAAAGCAGGCACGCGCTGAAATGATCGAAGCCTGCGCCGAGCTCGATGAG
>JBGTJO010000088.1:0-15866 GCA_041745135.1 Aestuariivirga sp.
GATCGAGGGACATTTGGGAGGTTTTTTCCAACAGCAAACGCGCTGTTTAGGGAGCGTGGGAAGGACCGTCAATGCTTCATGGCGCTCATGGCTGTCCCGGTTTATTGATCAATTCCCATGGCGAGTGTCGAGTGCAAATTGGTGGCTGAACTGCCCACCGCCGTAATGCGGGGCGTCTCGCTTTATGTCGGCGCGAGGGAGCTGCTGTCGGCGGAAGAAGGCCTCGCACGGCTAGGCGCGGAGCCGCATCTCCTCTGTCATGCGGCCTTTCTGATCGAGCGCCTGGGCAATTCTTCCTCCGCGCCCCGTGGGACGGTGCGCATTGCACGGGAGCAGAAGCATTTCGATGTGGCGGAGCTCTTTGCCTTCGTGTGCCCAGCGCGTTTTGCGACGCCGACACCACTCGGGCTCGCGCGTTCGCTGGCGCTTGAACCCGAGGCATCGGAGGTCGAGACATTGCGGCTTGTCGCGCAAGACCTGCTCGCGCGTCTGGCCAACCGGCACTATCCACATATTCGCGAGACGGCGGAGACGGCAAATTATCTGGCGCGCGCCAATTGGCCTTGGGCTAAACCGGCGCTGCAAGCCTTGCTGCAAGCCAACCCGAAGCTGGATGTGGGGACATTCGCGACGGGCCTCAATGTGTGGGACCGGATCGAGGAGTGGGAGGATGACAGCGGCCGTCCGCCCGGCCGGCACGAGGCGATTTTGCCCGCCGATGCTCAGGCGTTTCTTGATGAGCTTCTGGGCAGAGACTCGGAGTCCCGGCCTGCGCAAAGGGATTACGCCGCAGCGGCCACCCATGCCTTTGCGCCCCGCCAGCACGGCCAAGAGAACAACATCCTTCTTGCCGAAGCGGGAACGGGTCTGGGGAAGACGTTGGGTTATCTGTCGCCTGCCTGGCTGTGGGCGCGCAAGAACAATGCGCCTGTTTGGGTTTCGACCTACACCAAGAATTTGCAGCGGCAGCTGGACCAGGAATCGGCGCGCCTCGTGGCCGATCCGCAGGAGCGGCGCTCGCAAATCGTCATCCGCAAGGGGCGTGAAAATTATGTTTGCCTTTTGAACATGCAGGAGGTGTTCGGCAGGCTCACATCAGCCAACGCGCGTTCGGCACTATTCGCAGCCCTTATCGCCCGCTGGGCGCGCTTCAGCCGCGATGGCGACATGGTGGGCGGCGATTTTCCGTCATGGCTGTTCTCGCTGTTCAGCGACATCACGCTCGACGGCGAGGGACGCGGGCTTTCGCCGGGCTCCTTGGGTCTCACGGACCGGCGCGGCGAGTGCATTTACTCCTCATGCCCGCATTATCGAAAATGCTTCATCGAGCGCTCGGTGCGGGCGGGGCGGCAGGCTTCGATCGTCATCGCCAATCATGCGCTCGTGCTGCATCAGGCGGTCGTCGATCATGCGCTGGGTGTCGCCTCCACTCCGGAAGAAGAGGCAGCGCCCGGCGGCATTAGGCGCATCGTGTTCGATGAAGGCCATCATCTGTTCGATGCCGCGGATTCGGCCTTCTCCGGCCATCTCACCGCATTCGAAACGGCGGAGCTCCGGCGGTGGCTCAGGGGTCCAGAGACCGAGCGACGGCGGGGCCGCGGACTTGCCGACCGGATCGGCGATCTCGTGGCCGATAGTGCGGAGACGGAGAAGCTACTGCAGCACGTGCTCCGCGCGGCCCTGGCGCTGCCGGGCCCGGGCTGGACGAGACGCGTGCAGGCAGGGAGGCCGGAGGGATCGGCCGAACATTTCCTTGCCCTCGTCCGCCAGCAGGTGTTGGCGCGGGCGGAGCAGAACAATGGCAATTCGCTGGAGACGGACTGCGCGCCGCTGGTTGACGGGCTGGCGGCGGCCGCAGGCGAACTCGCGGGCGCGCTCATCGATCTGAAGCGGCCCATGGCGCTGCTCGCCGCTGGGCTGGCGAAAAAACTCGATACGGAGGCCGAAGAACTTTCGACCCATGACCGTGGGCGCATCGAAGCCGTGTCGCGCTCGCTCAAACGGCGAGGCGAGCTGATGGTCGGATCGTGGATCGATATGCTCTCGCGCTTGCTTGAACGGCGGAATCCGCCGTTCATAGACTGGTTCTCCGTGGAGCAATCCTTCGGGCGGGAGGCCGATGTGGGGCTGCACTCCCATTGGATCGATCCCACCGAGCCCATGGCCTTGGCGGTGCTGAAGCCGGCGGATGGCATCATCATCACATCAGCCACCTTGAAGGACCGGCCACCCGATATTCCCGACGATTGGACCAATGCGGAGATGCGCACCGGTGCTGTGCACCTGCCCTACCCCGTCAAACGCGCCAGCTATGACTCGCCTTTCGACTACCGGGCGATGAGCCGGGTCATCGTGGTGAACGATGTCAACCGCGAGGACATGGACCAGGTGGCGGCGGCTTATCGCGAACTGTTTCTCGCCTCGGGCGGCGGCGGGCTTGGCCTGTTCACCGCGATTGCCAGATTGCGCGCGGTGCATAAGCGCATCCTCAAGCCTTTGGCGCAGGCGGGCCTGCCGCTTTATGCCCAGCATGTGGATCCCATGGATACGGGAACGCTGGTCGATATGTTCCGCGCCGAGCGCGATGCTTGTCTGCTGGGAACGGATGCCGTGCGTGACGGCGTCGATGTGCCGGGAGATAGCTTGCGTCTCATTGTGCTGGACCGGGTGCCGTGGGGCACGCCCACAATCCTCGAACGCGCGCGCCGCGAAGCGTTCGGCGGCAACGCCTACACCGACATGGTGGTGCGCCTGAGACTGCGGCAGGCCTTCGGCAGGCTCATCCGCAAGGATGGCGACCGGGGATGTTTCGTGATCCTCGATCCACGGCTCGCGACACGATTCACGACGGCCTTCCCACCAGGAATTTCGATTTCCCGGCTGGGACTGGTGGAGGCGATTGAAGCAGTGAGGGGGTTTGTCGAATACCAATGAATATCAGTCAAGAGATTGTCTTTAGGATTTTGTCTGTCCCATTGATCAAATCCGTTACCTGCTCGGTTGTCGGATCTGCAGATTTGTTGTGATCACAAATATTGCGGATATCTCCAAGCATCGACATGTGCCGCCATTGCGGTATGTCAATCACTGAATTTGATTTCAAGAGTTCATTGAGGTCCGCAATCCCCGGACTTTTCTTTAATGTCTTAAGTGAATGGTTATCACAGACCTGCCTTAAATGTTTTTCCAACACTACACCGGCGATTGCACCCGCCGCGCGCAAAAACCGATGCTTTAGCAACTCACGCGCCGCTTCTATTTCACTATCGAAAAGATCAGCTTGAACTAATTGTCGAATCTCAAACAAAGAACTCTCAAAACGCGAGCGCACGGCCTTTAGTATGGCAAGCTGTTGTCTGTACTGCGGAACAGCGGCGGTGCCATCCACAACAACATCTCCGTAATGCGTAACTCTCATACCCTGCAGATAGTCTTGTATGACATAATTTCCAAAATCTATTGATTTGCGTCCCTTGGGCTTCTCATAAAAGTCAATAAAGTTTGAAACTCGGTCTGGTAACAGTTGCCGAATAAGTGCGAGAGATTCCGAGTACCATGTTTCGTAGACCTTATTGAAATTTGGGAGACCTTTTAGAAATTGCTCCACCTTGTCTTTCCAAGTTGTGAATTTGTCGTTGAAAGTCATCGCCCTTCGAGACATCTTTGATCATGGCATATGCGAGATGGTCGCCTTGAATGATCAACCGATCAAGGTCCTTCTTAAATCGATCAATATTTGCCGCCATCAGATTAATCCTGTCGTCGTCGAACGGATGTTATTCTCGCATCAACAGATTTAGCACCTCCTACTACTGATGCGGTGGACAAAATCGCACCTATCGTTTAGCGCTTCCCGCAACGGAGACATCATGCCAGGCACAATCAGCATCGAGCAGGCGCTCATCTACACCATGGTCACCATGTCGGGCGTCGAAGGCCGCATCAGTACGACCGAGCTTGCGGAGATCGGACATATCGTGAAGCACTTGCCGGTGTTCCGGAAGTTCGATGAGGCGCGGCTCACGACGGTGGCGCAGGAGGTTGCGGAAATCCTCCAAGAGGCGGAGGGGCTCAATGCGGTGCTGGGCCTTATCGCCGATGCGCTTTCGCCGAAGCTTCGCGAAACGGCCTATGCGCTGGCGGTAGAGGTCGCAGCCTCCGATCTTGCGGTGAGGAAGGAGGAGCTGCGCTTTCTCGCAATTCTGCGCGACAGGTTCGGCCTCGACAAGCTTGTGACCTCAGCTCTCGAGCGCTCGGCGATCGCGCGCTATCACACGGCGTGAAAAATCCGCCGCTCGATTGACGGCATGCGCGACGCGAAGGTCAGCCCCCGCGCGATGAAGAAGATGCACAGCGCCGCCCACAGGCCGTGATTTCCAAGTGCAGGCTCCAGCAGCCACCAGCAAACGAGGTAGATGGCCAGCGATACGATCATCATGTTGCGCATGTCCTTGGTCGCCATGGCGCCGGTGAAGATGCCATCGAACTGGAAACAGAGGGCACCCAGCAATGGCGTGATCGCCGCCCAGGCGAGATAATGGCGCGCCATCACGCGGACTTCGGGGTTAACCGCCACAAGATCAATCAGCATGGGTCCCGCGAACCAGATGATGGCGGCCCAGATAGCGCCCAGAACCATGGCCCAAACAGTGGTGAGCCATACGGCGGCACGGAAGCGCGAGCGGTCTCTCGCGCCCACGGATTGTCCGACGAGCGCTTCGGCGGCAAAAGAAAAACCGTCGATCATGTAGGCCGCGACATTGAAGAGATCGAGCAGCACGGCATTGGCGGCAAGGGTCACGTCACCGGCGCGGGCGCCCCGTGCCGCAAACCAGGTGAATGCGAACACCAGCAAGAAACTCCGGATCATCACGTCGCCATTCATGGCGAGAGTGCTGCGCATTTTCGCGGCGTTGAAAATCAATAGCCGGTCTATGTGAGCCGACATGCTACGCAGTGAGCCGAATGCCAGGCCGAGCGCCAACGCCGCAGCAGCAATTTCGGCGAGAAGCGCAGCGAGGCCCACGCCATCCGATGTCATGTCCATGCCGAGCACGAACACGACACTCAACACCATGTTCGTTATATTGAGAAAAAGCTGCACGAGAAAGGTGAGCTTCGCTTTCGCCTGGCCGATGTACCAGCCCATGACGCTGTAGTTTATGAAGGCGAAGGGCGCCGACCAGATGCGATAGTTGAAATAGATTTCGCCGTGGCGGCGCACATCGGCGGAGCCTCCGATGAGATCGAATGCCAACTCGCGGATCAGCGGCGAAAGGGCGATCAGGGCAATGCCGGAAACGACCGCGATGACCAACGCGCGCAAGAGAACGGCGACCAATTCGGGGCTGTCGCCCGCTCCCACCGCTTGCGCCGACAACCCGCCGGTCGAGAGGCGCAGGAAGCCGAAGCCCCAGAAGATGAAAGAAAAGAGCAGCGCGCCAACGGCGATGGCGCCGATGTAATAGGGATCCGGCAATTGGCCGATGACCGCCGTGTTGACGACGCCGATCATGGGCTCGGAGACATTCGACAACATGATCGGAACGGCAATCATGAGCACGGAACGATGAGTGAGGGGAGCGGCGGCGGGAAGAGCCATGGCATCAGCTATAACACGGGTTGAAAAATCCGCCGCTCGATTGACGGCATGCGCGCGGCGAAGGTCAGCCCGCGCGCGATGAAGAAGATGCACAGCGCCGCCCAGAGGCCGTGATTTCCGAAGGCGGGCTCGAGCAGCCACCAGGCGGCAAGATAGATCGCGAGTGACAGGATCATCATATTGCGCATGTCCTTGGTTGCCATGGCGCCCGTGAAGATGCCGTCGAACTGGAAGCAGACGGTGCCGAGCAACGGTGTTATCGCCACCCAGACGAGATAGTGGCGCGCCGTTTCGCGGACCTCAGGGTTCACCGACATTAAATCGATGAGCATCGGCCCGGCGAACCAGATGACCACCGTGCATAGAATACCCACGACAATGGCCCAGACGGAGGTGATCCATATGGCGGTGCGGAAACGCTGGCGGTTCCTGGCGCCGACGGACTGGCCGACGAGGGCTTCGGAGGCAAAGGCGAAGCCGTCGATCAGGTAGGCGGCGACCTCGAAGAAATTGAGCAGTACAGCGTTGGCGGCGATGATCACGTCGCCTGCGCGGGCGCCGCGGGCCGTGAACCAGGCGAAGGCGAAAATCAGGCAGAGGGTGCGGATCATCACGTCGCCGTTCATGGCAATGGTGCGCCGCATCCGGGTGGCGTTGAAGATCAAGGCCCGATCGATATGGGCCGCCATGCCGCGCAGGGAGCGAAACGCGAGGCCGAGCGCTAGTGCCGCCGCAGCGATTTCGGCGATGAGAGCCGCAAGTCCAACGCCGTCGGAGGTCATGCCCATGCCAAGAACGAACACGACGCTCAGCGCCATGTTGGTGACGTTGAGAAAGAGCTGCACGAGAAAGGTGAGCTTGGCTTTCGCTTGGCCAATGTACCAGCCCATGACGCAGTAGTTGACGAAGGCGAAGGGCGCCGACCAGATGCGATAGTTGAAATAGGTCTCGCCGTGGCGGCGCACCTCCGCCGAACCGCCGATTAGGTCAAACGCCACCTCGCGGATCACCGGCGAGAGCACGATGAGGCCCACGCCGGCGACAGGGGCGATGACAAGGGAGCGCAAGAGCACGGCCACGAGCTCGGGGTTGTCGCCCGCTCCCACGGCTTGCGCGGAAAGCCCGCCCGTCGACCAGCGCAGGAAGGTGAACCCTCCGAAGATGATCGTGAAGAGCAGCGCGCCCACGGCGATGGCGCCGATATAATAGGGATCCGGCAATTGGCCGATGACCGCCGTGTTGACGACGCCGATCAAGGGCTCCGAGACGTTCGATAACATGATCGGAACGGCGATTGCGAGTACCGAACGGTGGGTGATGGGAGCTGCGGCGGGGAAAGCCATGGCGTCAGTTGCGTTGGCGGCGCGGTCAAGTCAAGTTGGAGCCATGAATGTGCTGCCGGAAAAATTTGCCGAGTGGTTCGCGGCGCGGGGATGGAGTCCCAGGGCGCATCAACTTGCGGTGCTTGAGCATGTGGCCAAGGGCGAAAGCGTGCTGCTCATTTCGCCCACCGGCGGCGGCAAGACGCTGGCTGGATTTTTGCCGAGCCTGGTTGAGCTGTCGGAACCACATCAGCATGCCGGGATCCACACGCTTTATGTCTCGCCGCTAAAGGCGCTGGCCATCGACATTGCCCGCAATCTGGAAGCTCCCGTTAAAGAGATGGGCCTCCCGGTCACCATCGAGACACGCACCGGCGATACTCCACATTCCAAGCGCAAGCGGCAGCGTGAGAAGCCGCCGGATATTCTGATCACCACGCCGGAGCAGGTGTCGCTGCTCGTCTCGGACGGGGGGGCAGCGCACATGCTCCGCGATCTTAGAACCGTCATCGTTGATGAGCTGCATGCCATCGTGACTTCGAAGCGCGGCGTGTTGCTGTCGCTGGCGCTGTCGCGGGTGGCAACCCATGCGCCCACGGCCCGGCGTATCGGACTTTCGGCGACGGTCAAGGACCCGGATGCGCTTCGCGCCTGGCTGGCGCCGACAGGCTCTGCCCCCGCCCCGCTTGTTCTCGGCAAAGCGGGGGCGCAACCCAATATCCGCATTCTCAAATCCGTGGGGCACGTGCCGTGGTCGGGGCACTCCTCCATTTACGCGATCCCGGAAATCTATGCGGAAATCGGGAAGGCCAAGATGACGCTGGTCTTCGTTAATACGCGCTCACAGGCGGAGAGGGTGTTTCAGTCTCTGTGGGATGTGAATGACGACCACTTGCCCATCGCGCTTCACCACGGCTCCCTCGATGTGGCGCAGCGGCGCAGGGTCGAGGCGGCCATGGCGGAAGGGAAACTGCGGGCTGTGGTGTGCACCTCGACGCTCGATCTCGGCATCGATTGGGGCGAGGTCGATCTGGTGATCCATGTGGGAGCGCCCAAGGGATCGAGCCGCCTGCTCCAGCGCATTGGCCGCTCGAACCACCAACTGGATAAACCGAGCGAAGCCATGCTGGTGCCCTCCAACCGCTTCGAGGTTCTGGAGTGCGAGGCGGCGGGCCAAGCGGCAATGGCGAATGCTCAGGACACAGAATATCCATCGGTATTGAAGCTTGATGTATTGGCTCAGCACATTCTAGGGCAAGCCGTAGCCGGGCCTTTTCAGCTCGATCAGCTTTTCGCTGAAGTTACCAGCGCCTGGACTTTTCGCAATCTGACCCGCGGGGATTTCGATAAGGCGGTCGATTATGTGGCGACGGGCGGTTATGCGCTTCGCGTTTATGAGCGTTATGCGAAACTGAAGAAGCAGGCGGATGGAAGCCTCAGGCTCGCGCATCCGCGCCTCGCACAGGCTTATCGCCTCAATGTCGGCACGATAGTCGAGGCGGAGATGCTGAAACTCCGGCTCGCCAGCGTGAAGCAAGCCCTTGGCAAACGCATTGTCACCGGCGGCCGCGTGCTGGGGGAGCTCGAGGAATACTTCCTGTCGCAGCTCGCGATTGGCGATACGTTTGCCTTCGCAGGCGAGATTCTGCGTTTTGAAGGGCTCGATGAATTCGGCGCATTGGCGAGCCGGGCCAAGGGACGCGAAGCGATGATCCCGTCCTACGAGGGCGGCAAATTTCCGCTCTCCACCTATCTCGCGGAGCGGGTGCGCCGGCTTCTTGCAGATCCCAAAGCTTGGGGCGCGCTGCCGCCGCAAGTGCGCGACTGGCTTATCCTGCAACAGGATAAATCCGTCCTGCCTACGGCGCGGCAGATGCTGGTCGAAACCTTTCCTCGCGCCAACAAGCATTATCTCGTCGCCTATCCCTTCGAGGGGCGGCTTTCGCACCAGACGCTCGGCATGCTGTTGACCCGCCGGCTTGAACGCTCTGGAGCGCAGCCATTGGGCTTCGTCGCTTCGGAATATGCGCTGGTGATCTGGACGGTGCGCGATCTGTCGCTGTTCATTGCAAGTGGCCGCCTATCTCTGGCCAGACTGTTCGATGAAGACATGCTGGGGGATGATCTCGAAGCCTGGCTGGCGGAATCGAATTTGATGAAGCGCACGTTCCGCACGGCTGCTATCATCGGCGGCCTCATCGAGCGCCGGATGCCTGGCAAGGAAAAGACCGGGCGGCAGGTGACGGTCAACACCGATTTGATCTACGATGTGTTGCGCAGTCACCAACCGGATCATATTCTGTTGCGCGCCGCCTGGGACGATGCCGCCGATGGACTCATCGATATTCATCGCCTTGGCGGGCTGCTGAAACGGATCAAGGGGGCCATCGTGCATCGCGCTCTCGATATGGTTTCGCCGCTTGCGGTTCCGGTGCTGCTTGAGATCGGGCGCGAATCCATTTACGGCGAGGGCCATGATGCCCTTCTTGCCGAAGCCGCCAGCGCCCTCATCGAGGAGGCCATGGGGCCTGTCTAGGACACACCGCATCGCTCTTGCGGGCCTCGATTTCATCCCCGATCTTTCGGGCGCACTCTACGCGCCCGATTTCAAAGCCCTGCTGGTGGCCGACCTTCACCTTGAAAAGGGCTCGAGCGTTGCACGGCGCAGGGTGCATTTGCCGCCCTATGATACGCGCTCGACCTTGTCGCAACTAATGGCGGTCATTGCCGGGATAAAACCCGAGCTGCTCGTCTTTCTCGGTGATAGCTTCCACGACAGCGAGGCGCGCAAGCGAATTGATGCGACCGATCTCGCGACACTCCGGTCGATCACGGGTGAATGCCGCACCATCTGGATCACCGGCAACCATGATCCTTCGCCGCCTGAAGATATCGGCGGCGCGATCATGGCGGAGGTGGCGCTGGGGCCCGTCACTTTGCGGCATGAACCGGCCGCGCTGTCTGACGATGAAAAAGAAATCGCCGGACATTTGCATCCGGCCGCATCGCTGGCCCGGCGTGGACGCCAGATTCGCTGCCGCTGTTTCATCGCCGACAGCCGCCGCGTGGTCATGCCGGCCTTTGGCAGCTATGCGGGCGCCTTGAACGTTTCGGCTGAACCCTTCGAACGGCTGTTCACGGAATTCCAGGTGTGGATGCTGGGCATTCGCGCCATCCATCGCCTCTCGCAAGCAAAAGTCAGCTAAAGAGTGGCTTGGCCCGCTTTGGCTTGCAGCGCGGAAATCAGATCTGGAGTTGCTTCGCCCGTTACCGCCATGCCGGACTGAAGCTGAAACAAGCGGATGGCATTGGCGGTGCGGTCGCCCATTTTGCCGTCGGGCTCGCCCACATTGAAACCGAGCTGCAAGAGCAGCGCCTGCGCCGTCATGATGGGATCGTTGGAGGAGACTGATTGTGTCGCAGCAGGACGGACGATGGCTGCATCGCGAGGCGCGGTCCAGTCGGGATTGCTGACGGCCACCACATTGGCATCATCGACCGAAGGCTCCGGCTTCCAGGCGCCCGCACGGGCGGCCACAATCTTGGCGGAGCCGGGCGCCAACGTCGCAGCAAGCTGGCTTGCGCGTTTGGCCGCGTCGCTATCGCCCTGCCGGCCGGCCAGTGTATACCAGAACAGCGCCTCGGCCTGATCGATCTTCGTTCCAAGGCCGCGCTCGTAAAGCACCGCGAGATTGAACTGGCTGTCTTTCAACCCGCGTTGCGCGGCTTTGCCGAACCAGCGGAAGGCCTTGTCGTAATTGGGCGTGCCCGCCTTGGCGCCAGCGGCGATCACGGCGGCGTTGTGCATGGCTTTCACGTTGCCGGCATCCGCCGCGCGCTCGTACCACTTAAGCGCCGCCGCCGCGTCCTGTGGCAAGCCTTTGCCCCGTTCAAACAATGTCGCGAGGCGATATTGGGCGGGACCAAGCCCGCGCGAGGCCGCCTGCTCATACCAATAGGCGGCCTTGGCGAAATCCTGCTGCACATTGCGACCGTCGAGATAATGGCTGGCGACAATGAACTGGGCTGTCATGTCGCCGGCGCTGGCAGCTTCGCGTAGGCTTTGGCTGCCGATTTCGGCGGGCGGCATATCGGCGTTCTCCGCCACGATAGAGGCAATGGACGCTGTGCTCTTCTTGTCCGGCAGGGCGCTGGTGATCAGACTATCAATTTCGGCGGAGGCGGCGTCGCTCTTGGTCAGGGACTTCCCGGTCTGAACATGGGCTACCGGCTTCACCACTGATTCAATCGCGGTCGATTGCTTGAGCGGCTTGGTCTGTCTCATTATGTTGAAGGTGAAGGCCGACACGGCCGCAAGTAAAATGAGGCCGGCGAGAACGAGCTTACGCTTGCTGTTATCGTTCGAGGCCTGCTTGCTTGCAGCCACGAGCTTGCCGCCGCGCTTGCGGAATGGCGTCGGCAATTCGAACCGGCGGTTGGCCCCCGGTTTCAGCCCCGGTTTGATTTCGGGATGCAACACATTGGTCTGGGTGAGAGCTGCCTGGGCGGCACGGCGCGCGGCGGCGATGAAATCGTCCGCGGGTGCAAATTGGTCACCAACGTCCTGGGAATAATCGGCGGTTCGCGGCTCGGAAACAGGTTGGGCGGGCGCTTCCTCCTGCATCTCCACGGGGCTGGCGAACGGCTGGAGCGGTTCGGCAACCGTCTGCGGCGCCGGCCAGAGCGGCGCGGTGTTTAGCGGCTCTTCCGCTTGCTGGGCCATGTTAAGCGCCAGCTGATGGCCGGCGGCGGCGGTTTCCAGTTCAGCGAGCTTGTTGACGATCTGCTCCAATGTCTCGTGAACAGCCTCGAGCGTTTCCTGATTGCGCTGGTCCGAGGCGGCGGCACTGTCGCGCACGGCGCGGAGGCCATCCTCCAATGCTTGCATTTCCAGCGAAGGTCCCAATGCCGGAGCTTGTCCGGTCAGGCGATCGGCTGCGCGGCCCACGGCTTCCTCAGCGGCCTGGCTGGCCAGTGCGCGATTTTGCTCGAGGCTTTCGTAGAGCTGGGTGATGGCCCGCTCGATAGTGTCGAAATGACCAAGCTGCTGCTCGGCGTGGCCAATGCGTTCGTTGACGGAGGCGAGCTGCTGTTCAAAAGCTCCGGTGGCCTGTCCGCCACTGCCGCGCCGCATGGCCTCGTCGAGACGATGATCGAGTTCGGCGATGCGCCGGTCGACATCCGCCAGTGGGCGCAGGTCGGGGCCTTGCGCCACATGGGCCGACAAATGCTCGACGGCGGATCGCAACGCCTCTACGTCACGCTCCGACGCCGAACCCGAATGCGCATCATCAACGCGCTGGCTGAGGCTGGCGATCTCGGCGCGCAAGCGCTGCAGGTCGCCGGCGCTTGCCTGGGACCCGAAGGCCGCCTGCGCCTCATTGAGAAGCCCCAGGATGCGGCTTTCGATCGCCTGCAATTCTTGATGGGCTACGCCAGCAGCGGCGGACTGGGCGCGCGCCGCAAGCTCCTTGGAGGTTTCGCTTACGCTTTCGATGCGGTCGGCAAGGTGGCTGAGTTCGTCGCGGACGAGATCGGGCAGGCCCGCCTGGGCAGCCGTTTCGGTGCGAAGGACGCGGTTCGCCAAATCATTGAGGCGGGTTTCGAGGCTAGCAATAGCTGGCGCTGCCTGCAAGGCATCTTCGCTGACGGAGTTCGAAGCGCGCGCGGCCATATCGGCCAAGCGATCCTGCATGGATTTGAGCGTGTCGCGGGTGCGCTGCTCGCTGACATCGAGATGATCGACCACGTTGCGGATGGCGGTTTCGAGCGCGCTGAAGCCCGGCACGTCTTCGGGCTTCTCGAACGATTTCGGCGGCTGGGCCGCCATGGCGATCTGGCGGCCAAGTACCGAAAGCCGCTCATTTACGGCGGTGAAGGCTTCGACTGCCTGCCGCTCATTGCCGTCGACCCTCTCCAATATGCGGTGCAGGGTTTCGGAATCCCGGTGGCGGGCTGGAGCTTCATAGGGCAAGATCGCCGCGGATTCCTGCTCGCGGCGGGCGAGGCTGGAGAGCTGCTTGGCGATGTCTTCGAGGCGGATCGTAGTGTCATCTTGCCGGGCAAGCCGGTAGGGTGCGGGCTCGTTCCGCCTCCTGTCGGAAAAATCTTTGTGCGGAATGGTTTCCAGGGCCTCGCGCGCCGGCTCGTTTTCCTCGGATTGATCGAGAATCACCGAATTGAGCCATTCGCCCAAGGTCATTCCCGAGCGCCGGGCGGCGTGTTTGGCAGCCTCCCGGACCTCCGGCCCGATGCCTTTAACGCTCCAGGGAATGCCGGGTTTCATTGGCTCATTCTTTCGCTCTTCCGTCAGGCCTTGATCGATCCCGATGGGATGGACACAAGGGGGATCGCGGGTTTTCCCTGTGCAAAAGTTAACGGGTTTGGTAAAGATTCAGTTAAGCGGCTCATATTGGGGGGCAAATCCGCCGCCACTGACCGATAAATCGATGCTGAAAATGCAATGAAAGAAATGGCTGCCTGATCAATCGGCGTTGCGTCGATAACCGTGCTTGAGGACACTCATCGCTGGAGACCAACATGGCCGCACCCGACACAAAGGACCGCCCAAGCCGGGACCGGACATATTCCATAACCGAGCTGTGCCGGGAGTTCAGCGTCACCCCCCGCACCTTGCGGTTTTACGAGCAGAAGGGCCTGCTGCATCCCGCGCGGCGCGGCTGGACCCGCATCTTCAACTATCGCGACCGGGCTCGATTGCAACTTATCCTGCGGGGGAAAAAGGTCGGCTTCGCCCTTGAAGAAATCAAGGAGATGCTCGACCTCTACAATCTCCGTGACGGACAGCTCACTCAGCTTCGCATCGCTTCCACGAAAATGCGCGAACGCCTTGAGGCGTTGCGCCAGCAACGCGTCGAGCTAGAGGATGCGATCGGCGATCTCGAACGCACGGTCGTGCTGGTCGACGGCATGCTCACGGAGCGTGAGGCACAGACCTCGAAAACCTGAGTATTGTCGCACCCTGTTCACGCGGACCCGCTGTCTGAGGCGAGGAACTTTCCCCAATTCCGTCATTCCGGCGCAAGCCGGAATCCCGCTTTGTCGCGAAGCTCGGCGATATCGAACATTGTTCAATGTAAAGCGGGATTCCAGCTTGCGCTGGAATGACGGGATAGACAGAGTTGCTAACGCACGCACCTAGAGCTAGCCATCGCAAGAGAATATTCTTCACCCATCCATCTGCTTGGCAATTTCGGCGCGGAAGGGACTTGCCTTGTAGATGCCTAACACCTTCAAGTAGCTCGTGAAGAATTCAAGCTCTTCAAGCGCCAGCCGCACCCGGCGTTCTGAGGGATGCCCTTCGATATCGGCGTAGAATTGCGTGGCCGAGAATTGCCCTTCGAGCTGATAGGATTCCAATTTGGTCATGTTGACGCCGTTGGTCGCAAATCCGCCCATGGCTTTGTAGAGGGCGGCTGGCACGTTGCGGACGCGGAAGACGAAACTGGTCACCACGGGCGCATCGTCTGGCCCCGCATCTTGCGCCGTGGGGGAAAGCACAATGAAGCGGGTGGTATTGTGATCCTCGTCTTCAACATTGTTGCGAATGATCTCTAGTCCATAAATCTCAGCTGCAAGCGCTGTGGCGATTACCGCGCGAGAAGGTTCGCGGCTTTCGGACAGCTCGCGTGCCGCGCCAGCCGTGTCGGCAGCGACGACGGGCTTTATCTTCAGTTCACGAATGACATTCCGGCATTGTCCCAGCGCGTGCACATGGCTGTGCACAGTGGCGATGCGCGCACGGTTTCCGCCCGGCACGATCATCAGCTGATGATGCACGCGCAGAAAGTGCTCGCCCACGATGTGGAGATTGGCGCGCGGCATCAGATGGTGAATATCGGCGACGCGGCCGGCCACGGAATTGTCGATGGGAATCATGGCCAGCTCCGCCTCGCCGTCCTTCACCTTCTGGAACGCATCCTCGAAGGTGCCGCAGGGCACGGGCTGATGTTTGGGATAGGCTTCAATGCAGGCGATGTGCGAATTGGCGCCAGGCTCTCCCTGATAGGCGATCCTCTGAGTCATGAGGGCTGCCTCAGCATTTGGCGGGCAGTCTCGAGTTGAGCGAAAGTATCGACACCGAGCGGCACCGTTTCGACCCGGACCACGACGATGCTCATGCCGTTATCGAGGGCGCGCATCTGCTCGAGATTGCGCTTTGCCTCATGTACGCTGACCGGCAGCGAGACGAAGCGTTCAAGGGCGCTACGCCGATAGGCATAGACACCGATGTGGTGCCAGTAGGGCGGGAAGTGCTCCGGGCCGACCTCGCGAACGAAGTCGCGGGCGAAAGCCACCTCGCGCTCATCGCTGAGCGGAGTGATTGCCTTGACGATGTTGGGATCGTCGATGTCGTCGTCCGATTCAATCGGAGCGGCAATCGTCGAGATTTCCGCCTGCTCGTTCACCAATCCCGCAAGGCAGCGCTGGATCGACAGTGTATCGATGGTGGGAAGGTCGCCCTGCAGATTGACCACGAAACCGAAGCGCTGGCCGGGATCGCGCAGGCGCAAGGCCTCGGCGATGCGGTCGGAGCCTGACGGCAGGGAGGGGTCGGTGACGATGGCATCGCCGCCGGCGGCGCGGACGGTTTCGGCGATATCGTTTTCCGCCGCCGCCACAAGGACTTGACCCACATTCGCGGCAACCGCCCGGCGCCAGACGTGGATGATCATCGGCAGGCCGTGAATATCGGCCAACGGCTTGCCGGGGAGCCTTGTCGAGGCCATTCGCGCGGGGATAACGACGATGGTATTCTGGTTTTCAATCATGGACTTGGGACAGGGCGCGGCAAATGCTCACGACCGCCTTATACGTATTGCGGTCAGATTGAGAAACAATTAGTTTCCCGCGCGCAATCAGGGGCGCGAAGGTCAACTCGTTTCATGGACAGCTTTGAATTCAATAAGATCGCCGGGGCG
>JBGTJO010000089.1:0-9160 GCA_041745135.1 Aestuariivirga sp.
CAGCCAGGACGGCAAGGCGATTGTCAATCTGAGCCTCGCCACCTCGGAGAATTGGCGCGACAAGCAGACGGGCGAGCGCAAGGAGCGCACCGAATGGCACCGCGTGGTGATCTTCAACGAGAACCTCGCCAAGATCGCCGAACAATATCTCAAGAAGGGCGCCAAGATTTATATCGAAGGCCAGTTGCAGACCCGCAAATATACCGACAACGCGGGCGTCGAAAAATACTCCACCGAAGTCGTCCTGCAAAATTACCGCGGCGAATTGACCATGCTCGATGGCCGCAGCGGCGGCGGCGAGAATGCTTCATTCAGCAGCGGCGGCAGCGAATTCGGTCAATCAAGCCCGATGGAGCGCCCCAAGGCGGGCACCAAGCAAAGTTTCACCCGCGACCTCGACGACGAGGTGCCGTTTTAAGGCCAAACTACGGCACAAGGCGCCCTTCTAACGTCACTTTCTTAGGGTGTAGAGCGCTCCTGATTGGCAGTTGAGCCCCTGACGGCGCTCTCCAAACAAGAGGTAATCGAATGAAGCGAATCCTGAACCTCGCTGCGGCGGGCACTCTCCTTATGTGTGCGGCGACCACGTCCCACGCGAATACACTTACGCACACACAATTGCAGAACCTGTTCCCCGGCACCTTCACCGCCGTGGTGCACGGCGCCATGAAGCTCACCTTCACCGCGAAGGGCAACGGCACGCTCATCGGCGCCATGCCCGGCAAGAAGGATAGCGGCCAGTGGACCGTCCAGAACGGCAAACTCTGCGTCATGCTCAACACCTGGACCCGCGGAAAATCCGCCTGCTCAACAGTCGTCGCCGACAACGGCTGGTACCAAGGCCGCGGCATCAAGTTCCGCAAGATCTGATCCCTTCTCGTCCTCGCCCCGCGTGAGCGGGGAGAGGACAGGGGCCCATTGCGAAGCAATGGGAAAGGAGAGGGGCCAACGGTCGTTTTTAAACCATTTGGGCGTGGTGAACGAGATCATCCGTTGGCCCCTCTCCTCCCCCATCGCTGACGCGATGGGTCCCCTTCCTCTCCCCGCTGACGCGGGCGAGGACATCATGGAAATCCTGGCTTTTCCCCGTAAAAATCGACCGCTTTTCATTGCCCCCGCGAGGCCTCCCCACTAGAATGGGAGGCCTTTCGAATCGTGGGTTTTGCAGGCCTTCCTGCTGGCGGTTTTGAGGGCCGAACGCAGGGTTTTCCGTGGCCGATAACGATAACACAACTGGCGCGCCCCCGCCCGCCAATCCCGGTGAAATTTCGCCCATCTCCATCGAAGAGGAGATGAAGAAAAGCTATCTCGATTACGCCATGAGTGTCATCGTGAGCCGGGCTTTGCCCGATGTGCGCGATGGCTTGAAGCCCGTGCACAGGCGCATCCTTTACACCATGGAAGAAAACGGCTTCACGCCGGACAAGCCCTACAAGAAATCCGCCCGCGTCGTCGGCGACGTCATGGGTAAATATCACCCTCATGGAAATCTCGCGATCTATGATGCGCTGGTGCGCATGGCGCAGGATTTTTCCCTCCGCCTGCCGCTGATCGACGGCCAGGGCAATTTCGGCTCCGTCGATGGCGATCCTCCGGCGGCCGATCGTTATACCGAAGTAAGATTGGCGAAAGCCGCCGTGCCGCTGCTCGACGATCTCGACAAGGACACCGTCGATTTCCAATTGAACTACTCGAACGAGTTCCGCGAACCCACAGTCCTCCCCGCCAAATATCCAAACCTTTTAGTCAACGGCTCAGGCGGCATCGCGGTCGGCATGGCCACCAATATGGCGCCCCACAATCTGAGCGAGGTTATCGACGCCTGTCTCGCCACCATCGCTAATCCCGCGATAACCATTGACGAGTTGATCGACATCGTTCCCGGCCCCGATTTTCCGACCGGCGCCATGATCCTGGGCCGGGCCGGCATCAAATCCGCTTTCCATACGGGGCGGGGCTCCATCGTCATGCGCGCCAAGGTCCATCCGGAGACCATTCGCAAAGATCGCGAAGCGTTGATCGTCACCGAGATCCCCTATCAAGTGAACAAAGCGGTGATGATCGAGCGCATGGCCGAACTGGTACGCGAGAAGAAGCTCGAAGGCATCTCCGATATCCGAGACGAGTCCTCCCGCGAGGGCATGCGCGTGGTGATCGAGCTCCGCCGCGATGCCATGGCCGACGTCGTGCTCAATCAGCTCTATCGCTTCACGGCGCTGCAATCGACCTTTGGCATCAACAATGTGTGCCTTACCGGCGGCCGCCCCGAGATCATGAATTTGAAGGACCTGCTCCAGGCCTTCATCGCCTTCCGCGAGGAAGTGGTGACGAGGCGCACCAAGTTCCTGCTCACCAAGTCGCGCGACCGCGCCCATATTTTGGTGGGCCTCGCGATAGCCGTCGCCAACATCGACGAAGTCATCGTCCTCATCCGCCGCTCGAAGGATGCCGCTGAAGCCCGTGAAGCGCTGATGGCGCCTGCCTGGCCCGCCAAGGACATGGCGCCACTCATCGCCCTTATCGCTGATCCGCGCCACCGACTGTCGGAGGATGGCACTTACAAGCTTTCCGATGAACAGGCTCGCGCCATACTCGAACTCCGCCTGCAACGCCTCACAGCGCTCGGCCGCGATGAAATCGCCGAGGAACTCGAAAAGCTGGCGAAGGAAATCGCCGACTATCTCGATATTCTCCGCTCTCGCGCTCGCGTCATGACGATCATCACCAGCGAGCTGCGGGCCATCCGCACGGAATTTTCCACGCCGCGCCGCACCCAAATTGTCGAGAACGAGGGCGAGGTCGAAGACGAAGACCTGATCCAGCGCGAGGATATGGTGGTGACGGTAAGCCACGCGGGCTACGTCAAGCGTGTGCCCCTCTCCGCCTACCGCGCCCAGCGCCGCGGTGGCAAGGGCCGCGCCGGCGTTCAGATGCGCGAGGAGGATTTTGTTACCAAGCTCTTCGTCGCCAGCACGCACACGCCGATCCTCTTCTTCTCCTCCGCGGGCATGGTTTATCGCCTGAAGGTCTGGCGCTTGCCCGTCGGGAATCCGCAGGCGCGCGGCAAGGCGCTCATCAACCTTCTGCCGCTGGCCCAGGACGAGCGCATCACCACCATCATGCCCATGCCCGAGGATGAGTCCACATGGGGCTCTCTCCATCTCATGTTCGCCACCCGCTCCGGCACGGTGCGCCGGAACGAGCTTTCCGATTTCGAGAACATCAACCGCGCCGGCAAGATCGCCATGAAGCTCGATCCAGGCGACCAGATTGCCGGCGTCGAAATTTGTTCGGCGGCGGACGACGTGCAGCTCACTACCGCCCACGGACAATGCATCCGGTTCGCCGTGGACGATGTCCGGGTGTTCAAGGGCCGCGACTCGACCGGCGTGCGCGGCATCCGCCTGGAGGAAGGCGACCATGTGATCTCCATGTCGATTCTCCGCCATGTGGAGGCAACCGCCGGGGAACGCGCCGCATTCCTCAAGATGTCGCGCGCCATGGCCGGCGAAGAGGTAGAGCAGGGGGCGGCCGACGAAGAGCCGATCGCCGACACCACGCTCTCCCAGGAACGCTACGTCGCCATGGGAGCGGCGGAACAGACAATCCTCACAGTCTCCGCCAATGGCTATGGCAAGCGCACTTCTTCCTACGAATACCGCATCACCGGGCGAGGCGGCAAAGGCATCGTCGCCATGGCGGTGAACGACCGCAACGGCCCGCTCGGTGCCTCATTCCCGGTCGAGGTCTCCGACCAGATCATGCTGGTGACCGACGGCGGCCAGCTGATCCGCTGCCCCGTGCGCGGCATCCGTAAAGCCGGACGTTCCACACAGGGCGTCATCATCATCAACACCGCCGACGACGAACACGTCGTCTCCGTGGAAGCCATCAGCGAGGAAGAAAACGGCGGCGAGGGAGAGGCATAATTCCCCTCTCCCCTTTGGGGAGAGGCGACTAATGCCACTCGATATCTATCTCACCTTCCTTGGCGCCTGCCTGCTGCTGTTCCTCAAGCCGGGGCCCGCCATGTCGGTCATTGTCGGGAACAGTGTTGGCTACGGAGTGCGCGGCGGCCTCACGTCAGTCACAGGCAATGTGCTCGGCTTCGTGCTGCTTATCGCCATCGTGAGCTTTGGCTTGGCCTGGATCGCCGAAGCGATGCAGGAGTGGTTCGACTGGATCAAGCTCGGCGGCGCTCTCTACCTGATTTGGCTCGGCCTCAGCCGTTTGCGCTATGCGGGGCGCGTCTCCGTATACGGCGACAACCCCACCGGCGAATTGTTCCGCGACGGTTTCTTGGTGGCCGTTGCCAACCCGGAGGTCATCATGTTCCTCGCGGCCTTCCTGCCGCCTTTCGTGGATCCCGCCCGCCCAGTCGCCCCACAGCTCGCCATTCTCGGCATAACCTTCATCATAGTAAGCGCCCTGGCCGGATCGCTGCTGGCCGTGCTCGCCGGGCAGGCGCGAACCTTCCTCTCCGGCGACAGGCTCAAATGGATCGATTACCTCAGCGGGGGCTTGATTGTGATCGCCGGGTTGTGGCTAGCTTGGCCGCGATAAGAGGAGCGCACCCATGAATCTCGAAAACTGGCTGGCATTCTCCGCCGCAGCGACGGCGTTGGCGATCGTGCCGGGGCCGACGGTCACCGTAATCGTTGCCAATAGCCTGCGCTACGGTGCCCGCGCCGGGCTCCTCAACGTGGCTGGAACGCAGGTCGGCGTCGCGATCTGGCTGGTGATCGCCGTGCTGGGATTGGGTGCGGCCATCGAGGTCATGGGCGTGTGGTTCGATGTGCTGCGCTACGCAGGCGCTGCCTACCTTATTTGGCTTGGCATAAAGCTGCTGCGTTCCAAGGGCGATCTTGCCATCGCCACGGATCGTGCAAGGCCAGGCGGCAGCTTCTTCTTGCAGGGCTTCATCGTCATCATGTCGAATCCCAAGATGCTGGTCCTGTTCGGTGCGCTTATTCCTCCGTTCATCTCGCCCAATGGCGATTACGGCAACCAACTGCTTACCCTGGGCCTGACCTTCGCCGCCATCGCGCTGATTGGCGACAGCGTCTATGCGCTCGCGGCGGGCAAAGCAGGTGAATGGCTGTCGCGCTCCCGCATCCGTGCGATCGAAGTGGTCAGCGGCCTGTGCCTTACCGCAGGCGGCCTATGGATGGCGCTTAAAAGCCGCTGACCTTCAGCCCATGCCGAGTTTCTTCGCCAGTTCCATATCCCAGAACGCAGCCTCGATCTTGTTGCCGTCGAGATCGCGGACGAAGCAGCCGTAATAGGGTTCGCCATAGTCGTGCCGCTCGCCCGGGTCGCCGTCCTCGCGGCCGCCGGCGGCGATTACCTCCATGAAAAAAGCATCCACCTCCGCCTTGGACGCCGCATTGAAACCGACATGGGCGCCGTTGCCATTGGATGCGGCCGCGCCGTCATAGGGCGTTCCAATCCAGAATTCCGGATACGCCTTGCCGAAGGCCACGACTCCGGGATGCTCTATGACGATCCGGCACCCCAGTGTCGCAAGCACGCGCTCGTAAAAAGCGCGCGCCTCGGGAAAGCGGTTGGTGCCCAGCGACACATGGGAGATGATGGATGGGTTGTCGTCTGCCATTTGGTCCTCCTGGCCGCACTATGCCGCCGCCTGCTGACAGGTTGCGGCAGGAACATATCCGGTTTATGGCAAGCCCATGACTCGCATCGGCTTCTATCCCGGCTCCTTCGACCCCGTTACCTATGGCCATCTCGACATCATCGCGCGCGCGGCGCGGCTCGTTGACAAGCTCGTCATCGGCGTTGGCATGCATGCGGGCAAGCAGGCGCTGCTCGATGCCAAATCCCGCGTGACGCTTCTGGAAGATGTCATCCGCCCCATCGCCGAACACACCGGAGTCAAGATTTCGGTCGCGACCTTCGATGATCTCGCCGTCAGTGCCGCGCGCCGCCACCATGCCGGCGTCATTATCCGGGGCCTCCGCGATGCCAGCGATTTCGACTACGAAGTGCAGATGGGCCAGATGAACGGCGCCATGGCGCCCGATATTGAATCGGTATTCCTCGCCGCCTCTCCAGCCACCCGCATGATCGCTTCTTCGCTGGTGAAGCAAATCGCGCAAATGGGCGGCGACATCACGCTGTTCATCCCCAAGGAAGCGCAAGCGATGATTGCTGCCGCTCTAAGAAAACCGCCGCATTGACTTTTGCCTGGCCAGCCTTCAGTTAACCCGCCCATCACAACCGGAGATTTTCATGATCAAGAAACTTGGCGCGATGGCGCTCGCCGCAGTTTGCCTCGCGAGCCCAGCACTCGCTGCGGAAAAACTCACCATTGAAACTAGCAAGGGCTGTTCCTTCGACATTAAACTCAGGCCCGATCTCGCTCCCAAGCATGTGGCGCAGATCACCAAGCTTGCTTCCGCCGGTTTCTATGACGGCCTTGTTTTCCACCGCGTGATCGACGGCTTCATGGCCCAGACCGGCGATCCGACCGGGACCGGCACCGGAGACTCAAACGAACCGGATATTCCAGCCGAATTCACCAACGAGCATTTCACGCGGGGTGTCGTCGGCATGGCCCGCACGGCGGAGCCAAATTCCGCCAACAGCCAGTTCTTCATCACCTTCGCCGAAGCAGGTTTCCTTGATGGTCAGTACACGGTGTGGGGCACTGTCGATGAAACCGGCATGGCCTGCGTCGACCAACTCGCCAAAGGCGAACCGCCGGCCAACCCCGATAAGATGGTGAAGGTCACGGTGCAATAATGTCGGATCCTGAAAACACCCTCCACCTAGACCTCGCCAACCACAAGGGCGAGGCCAAGGGCCGCGTCGTCATCGAGCTCCGCCCCGATCTTGCCCCCGGCCACGTGGCGCGCATCAAGGAGCTGGCGCGCGAAGGCTTTTACGACGGCGTCGTTTTCCACCGCGTCATCGACGGCTTCATGGCTCAAGGAGGCGACCCCACCGGCACCGGCACGGGCGGCTCCAAAAAACCGAACCTGAAAGCCGAATTCTCCAAAGAGCCTCACGCGCGTGGCGTGTGCTCCATGGCGCGCTCGCAAAGCCCCGATTCCGCCAATAGCCAGTTCTTCATCTGCTTCGACGATGCCGGCTTCCTCGACAACAAATACACAGTCTGGGGCAAGGTTACTTCAGGCATGAAACTCGTCGACTCGATCAAACGCGGCGAGCCCGTCAGCAACCCGGATAAAATCGCCAAGATGCGGGTGGCAGCGGACGCTGTGTGATGAAACGACTTGCCGCTGTAGGTGCGCTGCTCCTCGCCAGCACGCCTGCCCAAGCGACGGAGTGGCTCGTTTGTTCCGGCGGCGACAACGCTTCGATCAGCGTGCTACTCGGCCAAATGGAAGTGATCGGGGTCGCCGATATCATGTTCGAAATCGGACAGAAGAAATGGTCGACAAAGGGTGAGGGCGCAACGCTTATCACAAAGGGCCAAGCCTTTGAATCCAAGGATCAGATCTGGATTGACGTCACCGATGCAAATGTAAACGCCATCGTGGCTGAGCTCCGCCTGTTCAAGGCCGTCGAGGGCAAGCAATATGTTACCGGTGGCACCTTGCGGGTGATTGGTGAGGGAGCTTGGGCCGTCACCTGCACCGGCCCCTGATGCGCGTTGCCGATTTTGATTTCGACCTTCCGCCTGATCGTATTGCGCTCCGGCCCGCGAGCCCCCGCGACAGTGCTAAACTCCTCGTCGTGCGGCCTGACAATTTCGAAGACCGCATCGTGGGAGATCTACCCTCGCTGCTGCGATCAGGTGACGTGCTGGTCTTCAACAATACCAAAGTGATCCCCGCGTCGCTGGCCGGCCACCGCGTCGGGCGCGGAGGCACCGCTGCGAAAATTGAAGCCCTCCTGCATATGCGCCTTGATGGTTCGCGCTGGAAAGCCTTTGCCAAGCCCGCCAAAAAACTTGCCATAGGAGATCGAATTCGCTTCGGCGGCGAGGGCCGCGTCTGCCTCACTGGAACACTGGACGCCACCGTCGAAGTGAAGGGCGAGGCAGGTGAAGTGACGCTCGCCTTCGACCTCTCCGGCCCTGTGCTCGACGAAGCCATCGATCTCGTGGGGGACATGCCGTTGCCTCCCTATATTGCCGGGACGCGCGCAACAGACAAGCAGGACCGCATCGACTACCAGACCATCTTTGCCGCGGAGGAGGGCGCCGTTGCCGCTCCTACGGCCGGGCTCCACTTCACTCCAGCTCTCATAAAGTCGCTGAAAGATGCTGGAATAGTAACGGAATTCGTCACCTTACATGTGGGCGCGGGCACCTTCCTGCCGGTCAAGGCGGAAAACACCGAGGATCACAGGATGCATGCAGAGTGGGGCAGCATCGACGCAGAAACCAGCGCTCGCCTGAAGGCCGCGCGCGCTGTGGGGAACCGCGTTGTGGCTGTCGGCACCACATCGCTCCGGCTGCTTGAGAGCTCAAATCTCGAGCCCTTTTCAGGGACGACGGATATTTTCATCACGCCTGGTTATCGTTTTAGATCGGTGGACTTGCTCATCACCAATTTCCATCTGCCGAAATCGACTCTCTTCATGCTTGTCGCAGCCTTCGCCGGTTTGGAGCGCATGAAGCACACGTATGCCCACGCTATCGCCAATGACTATCGCTTCTATTCCTACGGCGATGCGAGCCTGCTATTCCCCGCGCCATGACGGCTGAATTCTCCTTCGATCTTCATAAGACTGACGGCTCGGCCCGCCTTGGCACGGTTCACACATTGCACGGCGACATTCGGACGCCAGCCTTCATGCCGGTGGGCACCGTTGGCACAGTGAAGGGCCTCTATCTCGATCAAGTGAAGGAAGCTGACACAGACATAATTCTCGGCAACACCTATCACCTGATGCTGAGGCCTGGCGCCGAGCAAGTTGCGAAACTCGGCGGCCTTCATAAGTTCATCGGTTGGGAGGGCCCAATCCTCACCGACTCCGGTGGCTTCCAGATTATGTCGCTTGCAAAAATCCGTAAGGTCACCGAGCAGGCGGCGGTGTTCCAATCCCATATCGACGGCAAGCGCCACGAGCTGACGCCCGAACGCGCCATGGACATCCAGCGTTTGCTTGGCTCCGACATCCAGATGCAACTCGACCAGTGCATCGAATATCCGCACACGGAGAAAGCCGC